>JBKQQE010000070.1:0-2891 GCA_052326245.1 Xanthobacteraceae bacterium
GACCGTCAGGACGAGATGGCTCAGTCTGACGATGTTGAAAGGGGCCGGTCCTACGTTGGCTGGCAGCGCCATCCTCAGTTCCTCTCGTTCCTCGCGCGATTTCGAAATCCGCCGCAAAATCCGTTGAACGGCTGCGCCGCCGCCCGCCATGGATCGCGAACTTCGAAAAGCGGGCGCTCGACAGGGTGACTTCTAAAAATGGAGACGGTCGCCGGAGGAGCCGACAAGGCGTCCAGTTCTCCGCCTGTGAAGTTAAACCGCGCATCCGGCATTGCAAGTCAGGCCCAACTGGCCCGGCGCGGGTCCCCGGGCGCCTGAACCCGCCATGCGGTGGTGCGCTTGCGACTGGCATGCCAGGCCGGGCGGGGTCGAATCCGGCGGAACCGGGGAGGGCCGCCCCGGCCCCGGTTGCCCCGCCCGGCAACTCCGTTTTGACGCCGAGCAGGAGGCGGGTGTGCCGACAGTCGGACCTTCGCGGTCTGATTCCCGCGCCCGCCAGCGGCTTTCCGCAGCGGGCATTGGCGGAGAATTTTCTGGCACCTCCCCCAAGTCGTTATGCTACGAAAGCGCCGCAGAAAACGATCTACCGATGAGGAAGCAGAATGGCGTCAGGGTTCCGTGTGGCGGTGTTGGCCACAATCAGCCTCGGTATGCTTGCGGCGGCAGTCCCCGCGCAGGCGCAATACCAGGACCAGATCGACCAATGCGCGAACAAGGGCCATGCATTTCCGCCGGATGAGACGATCAGCGCCTGCGCGGGCATCATCGCGTCGGGGCGATGGTCGGGGAAGGACCTGTCCTGGGCCTACAGCGACCGCGGGCTTGCCCAGCTCTACAAGCACGACTACGAGGCCGCTTTGGCGGACTTCGACAAGGCGATCGCGCTCGATCCGAAATCGGCGATCGCCCATTTCAACCGCGGCGAGCTGTTTTCCGCCAAGGGCGAGCTCGATCGCGCCATCGCCAGCATGGATCAGGCGATCAAGATCGACCCGAAATACGCCACCGCCTACAACCACCGCGGCATCATCCATGATCGCAAGGGCGACTACGCTCATGCCGTCGCCGACCTCGCCAAGGCGACCGAGCTCGCCCCGACCAATCCCCTGTTCTTCAATTCGCTGTGCTGGACCCGCGGCAGCGCCGGGCGCGACCTGGACAAGGCGATCGGTGAATGCGACCGCGCCGTCAAGCTCGCGGGAACCAGCAACGGCTACGCCGTGAACAGCCGCGGGCTGGTCGAGTTCAGGTCGGGCGCCTACGACAAGGCGATCGAGGACTTCAGTGCCGCGCTGGCGCAGGATCCGAAGGATGCGGATTCGCTCTATCCCCGCGGTGTTGCCAAGCTCTGGGCGGGCGACAGGAGCGGTGGCGCGGCCGACATCGCCGCGGCGAAGACGATCAATCCGGAGGTCTCCGACGTCTGGGCACGCCTCGGCGTCAAGTGAGCGGCACCGGCGCTCAGGACGGACTGCGGTCGCGGGGAACGAGCGCGCCGCGCAGCGCCTGCAGGCGGAGATCGCGCGCGGAGATGCCGTAGGCCTGGCGAAAGCGCCGGCTGAAATGCGAGAAGTTGGAGAAGCCGAATTCGAGCGCAAGCGCGCCGATCGACTGCTGCGCGAATTCGGGCGCGCAGATCTTGGCGCGGCACGCATCGAGGCGCTGGGCCCACAACCAGTTCGAGAACGTGGTGCCCTCGTCCCGAAACAGCGCATGCAGGTAGCGAATCGAAATGCCCATTTCGGCCGCGACCTTGGCCGGCGACAGTTTCGGGGTCTGCAGCCGGGCCAGCGCGTAGGACCTTATTCGCTTCAGGGTCGTCGACCGCGTCCAGCTGTTCTGGCGGCGCGGCTTCGCCGTCTCGATGGCGCCGATCGCCAGCAGCGAGACCGCGGTTGCGGCGAGTCGCGCGAAGATGGTCTCGCCCAGCACCGGCATCGTCTCCGCCAGGCGTCGCAGATAGTTGGCGACCATGGCGGTCAGGACCGAGTTCACGCCATAGGTCTGCGCCGTGATCACTTCGGTCGAGCCGACCTCGCGAACGACGGCGCCGTTGGCAAAGCAGACCAGCAGGACGTCGAAGGCTCCGGCGATATCGACGAAGAACGGCCGGGTCGCATCGTAGAACGCGTATTCGCCGGCGTGAACGACGGCGCGGCGTCCGTCCTGATTGACCTCGCCCTCGCCCGACAGCATCAGGCAGACGAACAGCGGCTCGGCGGGGTGAGCGGTCTGCGGCGCGCCTTCGCTGATCTTCAGGCCGCGGCCTGAAAGCCGGCAGAACACGATATCGGCCGAGGCTCGCCAGGTGAGGTAGTCGGGATGCGCCGGCGGCGCGAGTTCCTGGACGGTGACGGCCGGCAGCAGGTCGCCGAGCCTGGCGCGGGATCGAATCGCGACCCGCTGCGGCGGCGGCCTGGACTTCGAAACCTGGTTGCCAATGTCCATGGGTGTCCGATCGAACAGACCGATATGAGACGACGATAGGGGGCAATTCCTGCCATTCGAAGCGCAATATGCACGCGGCGATCTGGCTTGCCTGCCAAGACAATAGTTTTGTCGCTTGAAATCAAGCGATCCAACGGCCCGCACGGCCGGTTCGCAAGCTTCCTGTGGCCGTGCCGCGACGGTTTTACGGGAACTGGCGAGCCAAGACCATACGAATTCCATAAATCGCGAGGGTCCCGGCGCGTCCAGTGTTCGCTGCAGCAACGTGCTGCCGAGGCGGGCGAGCTGCCGCGCCGGCGCCCGCCCCATGCCAAACGCGGCCGTAACCTAGTGTCCCGAATCCGAAGTTCGCAAGAGTTCGCGGCAACCTCTTGAGCGAACTTCGGATTCGAAAGGACACTAGAAATCTATAATTCTAGTGTGGTTTGGTTGATAAATTCGCT
>JBKQQE010000071.1:0-5112 GCA_052326245.1 Xanthobacteraceae bacterium
CTCAAATCGAATGTCAAATCCAATACTCCACTGGAAAGCAATACTTGCTGGTGGTCCATCGATTCTAACATTCGCAAAAGTGACAGCGGCGACGGTATGCGAATGTTAGAATCGGACCACTAGAAGCCTCAGTTGAACAGCCAGTTCGCCCCGACCCGCGCGGTGTGCATGTGGACATCAGCTGAGCCTGATTGATCCATCGGTGTCCCCGCAAGCGCCGGAATCGCGAAGAAGTTCTTGGTTGGAAAATCCAGGTAGAGGTATTCCGCCTTGACCAGCAGGTTCGGCGTTGCCGCGAACTCGACCCCGCCGCCGACGGCAAGCCCCGTCAACAGCCGGTTGTCCTGCACGAACTCCGTAAAAGGCGCGGTGACGCTGATGCTTGATTTGGCCTGCGCCAGAGCGAGCCCGGCGGTCTCGTAGAACATCACGCGATCCCACGTGAAGCCGACGCGCTCCCGGAACGTGGCCATGGCGTCGAACTTGAAGCTGATCGTTCCGGTGTTGCCGGCCGGCGGCAGCGACGCGCTGCCATTGATGTTGCCGAACGAGGCATCCTGCTCGAACCCGAGGACCCAATGATCCAGCAGCTGGTAGTTCAGCCCCATCTGGACGCCGCCGAAGCCACCTTGCTCGTCAATCGTGAGCTGATTTCCGGTGGTGTGCGCCTGGGCGAATCCGCCGTGCGCGCCGAGGTAGAAACCGGTCCAGCTCCTGGCCGCCGGGACACTGACGGGCATCGCCTTGTAGACCGGCGCCGACGGCGCGGCGGCAAAGGCGTCAACCGGCGGCTTCGTCGCCGGTGACACCGGACGCGCCGCGGGCGTTGCCTGCGTCGCCGACTTCATGCGCCTGATCTCGTCGCGGAGCGCGGCATTCTCCTTTTTCAGGTCGCTGTCGCTCTGCTCCAGCGCTTCAAGGCGCCGCAAGATGTCGCCGGTCGACTGCGCCTTGGACGCGCTGCAGGTCGCCACCACGGCAATGAGTGCAATCACCGCACACTGAAGCTTCATCACGCCCCCCTACTTTGTACCCCAGGAAACAAAGCGTAGCCGAGCGGCAGCCTCTCTCAAAGGCGGCGCCCTTCGTCCGCCAGCGTCAATTGCGCGCAGATCGTGTCAAACCCGTGGGGCAGCCCGACGATCCGGCTCGTGAGCCTGGTCGCGATGCCGGTTCGCATCCCCGGGGGTGCTGTCGAGCACTCTTCGACCGCTCCGTGCCCTTGGGTCGAAGGGTCTCCAAGTTCCGCAGGGATTACTTCCGACAATCCTTTGCCTTGCGCTGGTCACCATATGCGCGCTTTCTGGATCCGGACACCGATGCCCGACTCATCTTGCGCCCCTGGGAACCAGCCATGACGACTGCAAAGCTCCACGCTTCGACGATCCTCAGCGCATTCGACGCCGTGCATTCCCAGCTCGTCGGCAAGGCCGTGGTCCTGACCGACGGAAAGGCCGGGACGGTCGACGGCGTTTGGCTCGACGAAACTCATGGGCTGCGACTCTCGATCAGCGGTCACCAGGGAAAATGGCCGGTCTCGACCGTCAAGTTCGAGCAGGGATAACACCGGATCACCACGCTTCAAGAATTTGCGATTCTGAGCTGTTTTGAACAGTTCCCCTAACCGAGAAGGACATAATCATCAGCCCATCGCGGCCCTTGCCCATTGCCGAGAGTGTCGCGCCCCTCCCCGATCTCCCAAAGGAGTGCCAGATGAGCCCGACGACCATGATGGAAGTTCCTCAGCAGGTTCGCGCATTTGCCGGGTCAAGCGTGGACCAGGCGGAAAAGGCATTCGCCGCATTCCTGGACGCGGCCGGCAAATCCGTCGCCTTGATACCGCCGCCGGCGAATGATGTCTCGAAGCAGATGCTGTCGATCACGGAGCAGAACATCAAGGCATCGTTCAGCCATGCGCGAAAGCTGCTGCAGGCAGCGGACCTGCAGGAATTCGCCCAGATCCAGTCCGATTTTCTGAAGACGCAGCTGGCCACGGCGGCCGAGCAGATGAAGCAGTTCGGAGCAACGATCGTGGAGAGCGCCAAGAGTTTGCCGGCGTGACCTGATCTTTTTTCCGTGAGGGAAGTCGACTTGCCGCGCTACCGGCACCGACCGCGAGCGCGGCAACCATCGATCTTCATGGAGGACCGACGCACCGGGCCGCCCCTGAGGGCGACGGAGACGCAATGTCGAAGAAACCAGGTATCGAGCACGACTACCACGCCGGCAAGGACAGGCTGAAGATTTCGATACGCGGCTATGCGCTCACGAAGAAAAAGGACCGCGACGCAATTCTGAAAGGCGTGATCCGCGTTGTCGAGCGCAGTCCGGCTCGCCTTGTCGCCAAGGAAAAACAACGGATCAAAAGCAAGAAGCCGGGAAAGCGACCGCCGGGCAGTCGCCGCGAATTGAGGCTGTTCAGCGAGGAAGACGACGATTGAGGCCGGTGCGGAACGCCGCGGGCGTGCCGCGCAGTTGCGCGGCAAGCGAGCGTTGTGACCCCGCCAGGCTCGACAGGACCGGCGAAATCGCCACTCCCGGAGTGGATGTCAGAGGCCCGCCATCAAAGCCGGCCGAGCAGGAACAGCACGACCAGGATGATCAGGACGACGCCGATGATGCCCATGCCGCCGTGGCCGTAGCCGTAGCCATAGCCGCCGAAACGGCCGCTGAATCCGCCGAACAAGAAAATAACCAAGATGATGATGAGGATGAGTCCGATCGACACGGCCGTCTCCTATTGAAGTTTCAATTCCAGGGCGTCCACGCCCGTTCAGCTGTGCGACGTGCCGGCGTTGCGCCATCTCTCGACGAACCAAAGTGCCCAGATCGCGAAAAACGAGAGCGCGAATATCCCCGCGCAAAGTTGAAATGCCTGTCCCACGCCGCCTGCCATGTCGTTCTCACAACGCTCGATCGCCGTCAAAATGCGCCCTTTGGGCGCGATTTTCTGATCAATATTGCTCTATTGCGAGCGTAAGGGTCGGGATTGCCGTTCCTGCCCGATGACGGGTTCGGGACCAGGAAAGCCGCCGTCGCTGTCGCAAGGCCGGGGGACAGACGGCCGCCCCGCCGCGGCGTAGTCTGTCGATCGACCGGGCAGACTTCTCCCGCTAACACAGGGCGCCACCGTGAGCACCGCACCGCGTTTCGACATCGACCCCGTCGCGTTCTGGAACGATCCCTATCCCGCACTGGCCGAGATGCGACGGCGGGCGCCGATCGCCTTCGTGCCCCAGCTCGGCAGCACGGTGTTCGCGCGCCGCGACGACATCTTCGTCTCCGAGAAGCAGATCGAGGTGTTCTCGTCGCACCAGCCGCAGGGGCTGATGAACCGGCTGATGGGCCACAACATGATGCGCAAGGACGGCGACGCGCACATGGCCGAGCGCAAAGCGGTGTTTCCGGCGATCTCGCCGAAGACGGTGAAGAGCCACTGGACCGCCCGGTTCCAGTCCCATGCCGAGCGCATCATCGCCGGACTTGACCCGTCCCGCGGCGTCGATCTCTGCAGGGAGTTCGCGCTGCCGTTCTCGGCCGAGTGCCTCAAGTCGATCACCGGCCTCACCAACATGCGCTTCGAGGACATGAACGCGTGGTCGCAGGCGATGATCGACGGCATCGCCAACTATGCCGGCAACCCCGAGATCGAGGCGCGCTGCCATGCCGCCACCGCCGGCATCGACGCCGCCATCGACGACATGATGCCGGTGCTGCGCGCCGCGCCGGACCTCAGCATGCTCAGCGTGCTGCTCGACGCCGGCATGCCGGTCGAGAGCATCCGCGCCAACATCAAGCTCGCCATCAGCGGCGGCCAGAACGAGCCGCGCGACGCGGTGACCGGCACGGTGTGGGCGCTGTTGACCCATCCCGACCAGCTCGCAATGGCGCGCCGCGGCGCGGTGTCGTGGATGCAGGTGTTCGAGGAATACGCGCGCTGGATCTCGCCGATCGGGATGTCGCCGCGGCGGGTGGCGAAACCCTGGACCATCCGCGACGTCGACTTCGCGGTCGACGACCGGGTGTTCTTCATGTTCTCGTCCGCCAACCGCGACGAGCAGCATTTCGCCGACCCCGACCGCTTCGACATCACCCGCGACGTCGCCAAGAGCATCGCCTTCGGCGCCGGCCCGCATTTCTGCGCGGGCGCCTGGGCGTCGCGCGCCATGATCGCCGATGTGGCGCTGCCGACGCTGTTCGAGCGCCTGCCCGGCCTGCGGATCGATGCCGCCGAGCCGGTGCGGATCGGCGGCTGGGCGTTTCGCGGGCTGTTGAACCTGCCCGTCCGCTGGGACGCGCGCGCGGCTTAGGGTTAAAAATCCGTTCCGCGACGGCGTCAATTCGCCGGAGTTGTCTCAAATTTTCCGAAACAGGAACCTGTTAGGGTCCCGGGAGTGGAGGGACTGAAATGGCTGTACTTGCTAAAAGAGAGATCGGGCCCCGCGCCAGAAACTGCACCGACAGGCGTGGCTGACGCTGGGCGGCTTCGCGCGGCGCGAATGCGAGGTGCTGGACCTGTCCGCGACCGGCGCCAAGCTGCGCGTCGACAGCAAGAATATTCCGGCCGACAATCTCGGCCTGTCGCTGACCTTCGACGTGCGCAAGTCGGCGCGCTGCCGGCTGGTCTGGCGCGACAAGAACGACATCGGCATCGAATTCGTCGGGTGATCGGCGGCGTTGCCGCAACACGTGTTTCGCTGAATCCCGAAGCGTCATCCAAGGTGCGAGCCGCGCAAGCGGCGAGCCTCGAAGGATGCGCGGGCGCGGCGCGTGTTCCGCAGAAGTGGGCACCGGTTTTGCGATCGGAACACGCGCAATTCGAGATTCTTGGGCCGTTCATCCTTCGAGGCGCGCAAGTGCGCGCACCTCAGGACGACGGGAGAGACGCGTGACGCCGCGGATGACGCAGAACACGTTTTGGCGCAATGCGCCGACTTCCCTCGTCATGGCCGGGCAGCGCGATCCGTCTCTGACGGATCGCCAGGACTAGGTTCTGTGGACATTTATCGTAGCCACAGCACGATGGCGGCGAGAGTTATGACGGCGAGGTAATTCCTGGCGGTCTTTTCGAAGCGTGTGGCGACGCGTCGGAACTGCTTGAGCTTTGAGAAG
>JBKQQE010000072.1:0-9044 GCA_052326245.1 Xanthobacteraceae bacterium
AGCCGGCCCTCCGAAGACCCCGACCAGCGCGCCGACCAGACTGCCGACCGCGGTACCAGCCAGCGCATCCGGCCCCTCCTTTACCGACAGCTTGCCGCCAGCATCTTTGGTGATAACGGCCATTCCATAGAGCGTGAGATCGCCCTCTGCATGAAGCTCCTTCAAAGCCCGCGTACCTTCATACGCTTTCGCCTCGCCACCAAATGTGGCCACGACAAATTTGCTCATGATTTCTAGCCTTTCGGTTGAGTGGACGTCACTGAATCAGCTTCCAACTTCCCAAGAGGCGCAACTTCATCGACCCTTCGACGCGCCATCTCATAATCTCATAGGCGTAACGATGATCCGTCGATGGCAGTTCCACAAAATACAGCTAACAGCACGAATATCGCGCGGACATTGATCCAGATTAAGGTCGACTGTACCGGCGAGTAACAAGAAAGTTTTTTGGAGTTTTATCGACCAAGCCACGCGCAGGAGATGCGGCGATGGGTAACGTCCAGGGTCTTGAAATCCAGATTCCTCACGAAATCGTCCAGTATTGAGGATGGTTCCTGGCGTTCGGGATCGGGTTGGTGATCCTGGGCGTTGCCGCCGTCGCTTGGTCTATCGCGGCTACCATCGTCTCGATGCTGTTCTTCGGCTGGCTGCTGGTAATTGCTTCCGGCATAGAAGTCGCCCAATCCGTCATGGTTGGACGACCGGGTCGAGCCGGCAGCAAGTCCGGCCATGTCCGCGATGCCGCCGAAGGCGGAAGTAAATTCAGAACAAGATCAAGCAATGTCGGCGTGTCGCGACCCGATACGACAAGCTCGCGGCGAACTTTCCGGCGTTCATCAAGGTCGCATCAATCCGATTTTTGGCTGCGTGCTAGTGAGCCCACGCCCAATCAAAAAGCCGCCGGTAGGCGCCGACGCGAGGATCAGTATCCGTACCCGAAATGCAGCCGCTGGGTGACGTCGTAGGACGCCTGGCTGAGCGGGTAGGCGTAGTCGACGCGCAGCGGACCGAGCACCGAGTTCCAGACCAGCCCGGCGCCGACCGAGGAGCGCACGGTGCTGGAATTGCCGATCAGCGAGCCCGACAGCGCGACGCTGGATTTCGCCGCGCTGGTGGTCCACAGGCTGCCGGCATCGGCAAAAATGGCGGCCTTCAGGTTCATGCTTGACGGCACCCAGGGCACCGGCGTCTGCAGTTCATACGACGTCGCCCAGTAGGCGTTGCCGCCCACATTGTCCATGGTCGAGCTCGGCGTCAGGTCGCGCGGGCCGAAGCCGTTCGGCGCGAAGCCGCGGACGAGCTGCGGGCCGCCGAAGAAACCATCGAGCAGCGGCAGCGCCTGTCCGCCCCAGGGCGTGATGTAGCCGGCCTGCAGATGGGCGACGCCGACGACGTTGTCGGCCAGCTGCTGGTAGTAGCGGACATTCTCGGTGTTCTGGAAAAAGCGCACGTCGCCGCCGGCGCCCGCCACGTCGTTGTTGATAGTGAAGTGCAGTCCGGACGTCGGGTCCTTCGGATTGTTCAGCGTGTCGAACGTCATCCCGGATCCGACGGTGGAGACCCATTGCGGACCCGCCGCCGCCGCTTGCTGGACCGGCAGCGAAATCGGGACCGCGCTTGGCGCGAGGCTGAGCGACTGGTTCTTGATCGCGTAGCGCCAGGACGTCGTCAGCGTGTCGGTGATCGGCGTTCCGATCGTCAGTGACGCGCCATAGATCGTACTGTTGTAGGACTGGTACGCGCTTGCCGAGGTCTCCCTGGCGAACAGGTCGGCGGTTGCCGAGACGTGCTCGCCGAAAATATAGGGTTTGGTGAAGGCGGCGTCGAACCCCTTGCTGTATTGGCCAAGGGTGGCCGTCACCTTGGCCGTTTCGCCGCGGCCCCCGATGTTGGTGTCGCCGACGCTGACCTCACCGAGCCAGCCTTGCGCGTCGGAGTAGCCCCCCGAGACGGAAAACAGGCCCGTGTTCTGCTCCTCGACCGTGACCTTGACGATGACCCGGTCGGCAACGGATTGCCGCTGTTGCGTGATCCTGACCGATTTGAAGTAGCCGAGCCGCTTCAGGCGGGCTTCGCTCCTGGCGACGAGCGCGTCGTTGCAGGCGTCGCCCTCGGCGAACTGGATCTCGCGGCGGATCACGTCGTCCGCGGTCTTGGTGTTGCCGATGATCTCGATGCGGTCGACATAGGCGGGCGGAGCCTCCTCGACGACGTAGCTCAGGTCCAGCGTCCTGCGCTCGGGGTGGCGCGCGATCGCGACCCGCACCCTGACGAACGGGTGAGCGCGCTTCATGAGCTCGGTTGCGATCGCCCTGGCCGCGCGGTCGGCGGCATCGCCGTCGTAGACGTCCCCGGTTCGCAGCGCGGCAAGATGATCCAGCCCGGCTGCATCGATGCCGTCGATCCTTGACTCCAGCTTGACCGTTTCGAGGCGATACTGGACGCCTTCGTCGACCGCATAGGTCAGCACCAGTCCGTGCTCTTGCGGATCGTAGACCGCGGTGGGCGAGGCGACGGCAAAGTCCGCAAAGCCGCGCGAGCGGTAGTAGCGACGCAGCCGGTCCTGGTCCTGCTCCGTCTTGTCCGGGGCGTACAAATCGTTGCCGAGCAGGCTGCTCAGAAAATTGGTTTCGCCGGTCGCGACCACGTCCTTCAGCTTTCGGTCGGGGAACGCGGCGTTTCCCGTGAACCTGATCTCGCCGACGCCGGTGCGCTCGCCTTCCTCGATCTCGAACACCAGCGTGACGCGGCCGGCCTTGGCGTCGATGATTTTCGGCGTGACGCGGGCGTTGAACCGGCCGTGCCTGTGATAGGCCTCCACCAGCTGCTGCGCGTCATCGAGCACCAGCGCGCGCGACAACGGGCCGTTCTGGCGGCTCTTCACCAAAGGACTGCAGATCCTTGTCGGCGAGCTTGCGGTTGCCGTCGAACGCCACGCGGCCGATCAGCGGATTCTCGCTGACCTTGACGCGGACCGTGGCGCCATTGCGGGTGAGGTGGACGTCGCTGAACTGGTTGCTCCGGTACATCGCCTTCAGCGCGGCATCGAGGTCCGCGTCGGTCAACGGTTGTCCGCTCGTCGCCGGGAAGAAGGAACGGATGGCGTTGTCGTCGAGCCGGCGATTGCCCTCGGTGACGATCTGCGATGCCGCGGCGGGCGCCATCGCCCCCAGAAGCATGGCTGAAAGCGCAAGGCCAGCGATTGGCCGCCGCATGAGATTTTTCCCTGCCGGTTGTCTGAGATTTTTCCCTGCCGGTTGTCGCGGGGTGGATCGGATGCCGGGGCGATGTCCAAAGCATGTCGAGAATGGACGGAATCGGCGGCATTCCCGGTTGCCGGGCGCCACGCTTGTGGCAAGCCGCGCGCCTGCCGAAGCCGCCGCCGGTCTTCGGCAAGGACTCGCTTGGCGGGGCTCCCGACGCCGCCGTCAAGTGAATTGCGGTTGCAAAACCTTGCCGAATCAGTTCGTTTAGGGCTTGTCCACAGGAATCTGTGGCCGATGATGGTAAGGCTCGCGCGGTATGCCAATGCTGCCATGGTCAGCGTCGAGGTCGCCGTCGAGCGTTATGTGCCCGAGAAACGAAAGCCATGGATGACAGTTTCTCGCGCGCGCTGTCCCACCTGAAGGATTTTTCCGGATTTCGCCCGGACACGGTCAGCCGCCTCGCAGACCTCGACGGCGCGGGTGCGGATCTTCGCCTGTTCGAAGCGGTCCTGACCAGCGGCGGCGACGAGCGGATCGCCATCGATCCGGCCACCGGGCGCAACCGCTATGGCGTTCCGGCCGGCCGTGCGGCCGAGGAAGTCTGGCTGTCATCCTCCACGGCGACCGCGATTTCGCCGCGCGGCTACGATGCCGCTCATCTCGCGTTTCAAAACCTGATGGCCGGCGACGACAAGCCGTCGCTGTCCGGTTGGTTCGACCGGATCCGTGGCCGGTTGCTGGACCTGTTCGGCGTTCCGGGGGCCGGCGCCATCCTGTCCGCGTCCGGCACCGAGGCCGAACTGATCACCCGCGTCCTGGCGGGCAATCTGCTGCGGCGCCCTTTGACCAGCCTGGTGGTGGCCCCGACGGAGACCGGCAGCGGCGTTCCGCTGGCCGCCGCAGGGCGGCATTTTCTTGGCTCGGCGCCGTTCGCCGCCGAAGTTCAGCGCGGCGAGCTGCTGCACGGGCTCTCGGCGGACGCCGAAACCGAGACGGTCGCGATCCGGGACGAGGCGGGCGCGCCGCTTTCCGGCGACGACATCGACGCGGCGGTGGCGGCGCGTGTCGAAGCCGGCATCCTGCGCGGCCGCGACGTGTTGATTCACGTGCTCGACTGTTCGAAAACCAATCGCAGCGGTCCTCGCCGCGAGGCGGTCTCGGCCCTGCAGCAGCGGTTCGGGGATCGCGTCCTCATCGTGGTCGACAGCTGCCAGCTCCGCTGCTCTCCGGAACAGGTCCGCAGCGATCTCGACGCCGGATTCATGGTGACGATCACCGGCTCGAAATTTGCCGGCGGACCGCCCTTCGCCGGCGCGCTGCTGCTGCCGCCGGCGATGGTGGACAAGATTCGCCTGCTGACGCTGCCGCCGGGCATTTTCGCCTATTCGGCGGACGACGACTGGCCTGCGGTGCTGCGCGGCGCATCGAACGTTGAGTTCGCCGTTCCCGCCAATATCGGCCTGGGGCTGCGCTGGGAAGCGGCCTTGGCGGAGCTCGAGGCGCTGTTCGCCCTGGACCGCGGCCTGCGGGAGCGGGTGGTCGCCAGATTCGCCGACACCATCCGCCAGCATGTCGGCTCCTGCGCGGGCTTCGAGCTGATCGACGAGACATGCGCGGGCGCGGACATCGAACGTCAGACGATTTTCCCCATCGTCACGCGCGCGACGGCGGGGGCGGCTGTCTCGGCCAACGCGCTGTATCTCGGCCTGAGAAGCCCGCTGCAGTCCGATCAGGCCGATATTCGCGGCCGGGTCTATCACGTCGGCCAGCCGGTCGCGGTGGGGCATCGCAGCGCGCTTCGCGTCTGCCTGAGCGCTCCCCAGATCATCGCGGTCGGCGAAAGAGTCCGCGACGGACGGGACTTCGACGATGCCTTCGCCCCCCTGGCGGCCGACCTCAACGCGCTGTTCCTGAAATGGCTGTACCTCGCCAGCCATGCCGACCAGGCGGCTGACGAACTCCTGAGCGCATAGGGAAGCTGCGGATGGGCGGTGAAGGAGAGGATCGTTCGCTCGATCTTGATCCGGAGGACTGGGACGATTTCCGGACGGTTGGTCGCCGCGCGCTCGACGACATGGCGAGCTTTCTGCAGACCGTCCGCGATCGCGCGGTCTGGTGTCCCACCCCCGATCATGTCCGCGCGCGGTTTGCGGCCGAACTACCGGTGGCCGGCCGCGCCTTTACCGACGTGCTCGACGATTTCGACACCCTGATCAAACCCTACGCCACCGGCAACACCCACCCGGCCTTCATGGGATGGGTGCACGGCGCCGGAACGCCGGTCGGTATGATCGCCGAGATGCTGGCGGCCGGACTCAACGCCAATTGCGGCGGCCGCAACCATATCGGTCTCGAGGTCGAGCGCCAGATCACGCGGTGGATGCAGCAGGCATTCCGGTTTCCGGACACCGCGTCGGGGCTGTTCGTCACCGGAACCTCGATGGCGAATTTTGTCGCGCTGCTGGTGGCGAGAAATCACGCGCTCGGCGACGACGTTCGTACCAGGGGCATCGTCGCCGGGCCGCAGCTTACCGCCTACGCATCGCGCGCCGCGCACGGCTGTATCGCCCAGGCGATGCAGCTTGCGGGTCTCGGCTCGGACCACCTGCGCTTGATTTCCTGCGGCGCCGACGGCGCGATGGAAATCGCCGGCTTGCGGGCCGCGGTCGCGGCCGACATTCGAAGCGGACTGCAGCCGTTCCTGGTGGTGGGGACGGCCGGGTCGGTCGACATCGGCGCGATCGATCCGCTGTCGGAGATCGCCGATTTTTGCCGGCAGCAGAATCTCTGGTTTCACGTCGACGGGGCATTCGGCGCGCTGCTGGCGTTCTCCGAAGCCATGCGTCCGCTGATCGACGGCATCGAGCGCGCCGATTCGATCGCCTTCGATTTTCACAAATGGGCCCACGTGCCCTACGACGCGGGCTTCGTGCTGGTGCGCGACGGGGCGGCGCATCGGCGCACGTTCGCCAGCACCAACGGCTATCTCACGCGCTCCGACGTCGGGCTGGCGGCCGGAGAGACCTGGCCCTGCGATCTGGGGCCGGATCTGTCGCGCGGGTTTCGCGCGCTGAAAACCTGGTTCACGCTGCGGGTGTTCGGCACCGATCGTCTGGGCGCGTGCATGGCCCAGACCTGCCAGCTCGCCAAGTATCTCGAAGCTCGTCTGCGCTCGTCGAAGCATTTCGAACTGAGCGCGCCGGTGGCGCTGAACATCGTCTGCTTCAGCGTCAAGGGCGCCAACGCCGATCTCGACAATCGCCGCATCGTCGAGCGGTTGCATGTCAGCGGGCGCGCGGTGCCGTCGATCACGCGGCTCGACGGCAGGGCGGTGATCCGCTGCGCCATCGTCAATCACCGCACCACACGCGCGACGATCGATGGTCTTGTCTCGGATCTTGAAGCTGCCGCCCTCGACCGCCTCGGCGGAGACTAGACTATTGATGCAGCGGCCGCGCGCCGCAAATTGTCATCGCTCTGTCACAAAAAACCCGTGGGCCTCCAACAATCGCAAGAGAGCGCGCGACGACGGGATGCGAATGTTGGAATCGGACCACTAGCAAATTGGCTTGCTGACGGTGTTGCAGTGTTGTTATCAGTCCGGGCATCGACCGGCTTCCAACTGGAGATACGTCTGCATGAACTTCTGCATCAACCGCGGCATGAACCGCGCCGTCGTCGGAGCGACGATCGTGATGGCCATTCTCTGCTGGCAGGGGACGGCGATGGCGCAGTCGCCGGCCTCGAAGCCGAGGTCGCCCGGCGAAATCGCGGCCGCGAGCCAGGTCCTCATCCTGAAGAGCGAGGCGTGCCGGCGTGAGGCGCGCGCGCACAAGCTCGGGTTCTTCAAGCGCCGGCTGTTCATGCACAGGTGCCTTCACCGCTGAGCGAAGACGGACGTGCCGCAACGATTCGGGGCCATCTTCAGCGGGAATCGCTCTCCGACACCGTCGCGGTGCGTGACGACGCGGAGTGCACTTCGTCCGAGGCAAGCTTGCCGGCGACGATGACCAGGACGGTTGCCAGAATCAGCCGCAGCGCCGCCTCCGGCACCCGAACCGCCAGATAGCTGCCGAGGACGATGCCGGGCAGCGAACCGATCAGCAGCACGCCCATCAGATGCCAGTCGACCGCGCCCATGGCCCAGTGTCCGATCCCGGCGACCAGGGTCAACGGCACCGCGTGGGCGATGTCGGAGCCGATCAGGCGCGCAATCGGCAGCCGCGGATAGAGCAGCAGCAGCGCGGTCACGCCCACCGCTCCGGCGCCGACCGAGGAAATCGAGACCAGCACGCCGAGCGCCACGCCGACGACGATGGTGAACCGATCGGTCAGTTTCGGCGGCACCTTTTCCAGGCGCTGGCGCAAGCGCTCCATCAGCAGCTTGCGGAAGATTAGCGACAACGCGGTCAGGCAAAGCGCGAAGCACAGCACCACATTGATCAGGCTGCGAGCCGCGGAGCTGTTGAGATCGTACCGCGACATGCACAGCAGCGTGACGACGCTTGCGGGAATGCTTCCGCTCGCCAGGCGCAGCACCGCCGGCCAGTAGATCGTTCGCGACCAGCTGTGGACGAGGCTGCCAGCGGTCTTGGTGGCGGCCGCATAGAGCAGGTCGGTGCCAACCGCCGCCGCCGGATGAATGCCAAACAGCAGGATCAGCAGCGGCGTCATCAGCGAGCCGCCACCGACACCTGTCATCCCCACCAGCAGGCCGACGCCGAATCCTGAAACGATGTAGAGTTGGTCAGCCATGGACGCAGGCAATCGTTTCGCTCAAAATCGGGGAGCGAGGCGATAGTTCCGAAGTCATATGCTTGTCCTGTTCCTGACCGGGTGCCCACTGGCACAAACTGCCTCGAGACCTCGCACAACCGCCGCCTTCGCCTGGAGGCGCGATGCATGGCTCGCCGTGATTTGGCCGTCTGCAGAGTTGGTAAGCCGTGTGGCGGCGGAGTGGCAATAGCGCGCTGTCAAAAAAGAAACATGTTTCACGCCGCGGCCAATCCGTCCCGGTCGCGTGCTGCGATCGGTGCCGGATTGAGAAAATCAGCATCCCGCGGTGCGGGGCGCCGACGCCCGGGGCGCGGGGATTTTGCCGTCGTTTCCAAAAATATGCTGATAACGAACGTCATTTTGGCTTTTAGGGGGTGGGCAAGACCAGATGTGCCCCGGTGGGCGCCCCAAACGCGGCACCGCTGATTGGCAGCTCCATCCGCAGCCCGCGCTGGTAACCATAGGCGCGATCGCGAGAGTTCCAGTTTGCTCGCGCTGCACGCCACGGTCGAGCAAGGAGGGGGCGACCCTCGGCTGCCGTGTTCCGACGAATCCGCCAGGCGGCGCCAATGCGGACGCCGGCGCGACCCGGAGCCGGACGGCGTAGCGGGCGCGTTGCTTGCACTTATTGCAAGATGAATCTGAACAGGATGCGCAACATGATCGAGAGGCTTTCGAACTGGCTGCCGCGCCGTGCGCGGCAATTCGGGACGGAACGACGCGCCGCATCCGCGATCGAATTCGCCATCATCGCGCCGATCTTTACCGGCCCGCCTAGACCAACTTCTATTTGTTGCTCGACGGTTCGCCGTCGGGCGGCAAGCTGCAGCAAAGCACGCATTTGTCGCGCTAGTGGTCCGATTCCAACATTTGCATCCCATCTCAGCAGGCGCTTTGCAAATGTTTGAATCAAAGGACCGCTAGCCCCGTCGGCAGGGCGGCGGATTGCCCGGGCGGAGAGGGAGTCCGACTCGATTGAATGCGCCGGCTCAGCTAGCATGTGCCGTTGATAGAATCAGGGGCGCCATCGGGGAGCTGCGAGATGGTCGCAATATTCTTCAT
>JBKQQE010000073.1:0-3960 GCA_052326245.1 Xanthobacteraceae bacterium
CGGTGAACTGGGCCTCCTGGGTCTGTCCGGTGAGGGCTTCGGCGCGGCTGCGGATGGCCGTCAGCGTTTCCGCCGTGGACTGGGCGCCGCCTGCCACCGACGAGGCCGCCCGCTCGAGCTGGCGGACCATCGCCTGCAATTCGACCTCGAGCAGATCAAGGATGTCGGCGGCGGCATTGGGCGCGCCGGCTTCGGGCGCGGCGTTCGCAACCGCCGGCTCCGCGGTCGCGGCGGGAGGGGTCTGGCCGGCGGTAACTGGATCGCGGTCGCGCTTCCGAAACAGGGAAATTGCCATAATCAATCTGCCGGAAAGGGGAATTAATGCGGTCAGTTTCTCACTTCAGCGTAACCCCGCGGTTAATTTTGGCGGCTGATCGCCTCCCGGTTGTCGCGCCGCCGCTGGGCGCGCGGGTTCGGTTTTATTGCCCGGTTCTTTGATTTTCGGGATCTGTCAGCCTATAAGGCGCCCGCGCAGCGCGGTGGCCACACCGCGGCGCAGCCCGGAGACCGCGACGCTAGTGTCCCGCTTCTAACATTCGCATCACTTTGCAGCGGGCTCTTTTGCGAATGTTAGAACCATAGGGACACTAGTAACTATAAGATTCTAGTGTGGTTTTGGATTTGACATTCGCTTGAGGAGTTCGCCGCAATACTGAAGCGAATGTCAAATCCACCACACTAGTGCGGCGCGAGCCGAGCGAGGACTTAGCCAAAGCCTTCGTGAAATCAGAGGCTTGTGTCCTGATCGCCGCCCGGTCCTCGTGAGCTGCCGGTCGCGGAGGTGGGAACTCTGGGCGAAACCAGGACGAATCGTGAAGAGAGAGTTTCGGTATGGCCGGACATTCCCAATTCAAGAACATCATGCACCGCAAGGGGCGGCAGGACGCGCAGAAGTCCAAGCTGTTCGGCAAACTGGCGCGCGAAATCACCGTTTCGGCGAAGCTCGGCATTCCCGACCCGGCGATGAACCCAAGGCTGCGGGCCGCCATCATCGCGGCGCGGGCCGAGAACATGCCCAAGGACAATATCGAGCGCGCCATCAAGAAGGCGGCCGGCAATGACGGCGAGAACTACGACGAGATCCGCTACGAGGGCTACGGTCCCGGCGGCGTCGCCGTCATCGTCGAGGCGCTGACCGACAACCGCAATCGCGCGGCCTCCGACATCCGCTCCTATTTCACCAAGTCCGGGGGCAACCTCGCCGAGACCGGCGCGGTGTCGTTCATGTTCGACCGGCTCGGCGTCGTCGAATTCGACCCCAAGGTGGCCTCCGCCGACGCCATGCTGGAGGCGGCGATCGATGCCGGCGCCGACGACGTGGTGTCGACCGACAGCGGCCACGAGGTCTATGCGTCGCCCGACTCGTTCCAGCAGGTCGCCAAGGCGCTGGAGGCCAGGTTCGGCGAGCCGCGCAAGGCGGCGCTGACGTGGAAGCCGCAGAACACCATCGCCGTCGACGACGAGGTGGGCGAGAAGCTGCTGAAGCTGATGGACGCGCTCAACGAGCATGACGACGTCCAGAACGTCTATGCCAATTTCGACATCTCCGACGCGCTGGTCGCGAAGATGGGCGGCTGATCCCCGAACGGGGTGCGGCCCGGCCGCGCCGCCGACCGGACGGCCGCCGGGGTTTTGGGGTATCATGACGGCATGAACGCGCGCGCGATTCGCATTCTGGGCATCGATCCCGGGCTCCGGCGCACCGGGTGGGGCGTGATCGAAAGCGACGGCAACCGGCTGATCTTCATCGGCTGCGGGTCGATCGAGGCAGCCGACACGCTGCCGCTGGCGCAGCGGCTGGCCGCGATCCATGTCGGCCTGATGCGGGTGCTCGGAGAATTTCGCCCCGCCGAGGCCGCGGTGGAGCAGACCTTCGTCAACCGGGACGGCGCCGCGACGCTGAAGCTCGGCCAGGCCCGCGGCGTCGCCATGCTGGCGCCGGCGCAGTTCGGCATTTCGGTGGCGGAATACGCGCCCAACCAGGTGAAGAAGACGGTGGTCGGCGCCGGCCACGCCGACAAGAACCAGATCCGGGTGATGCTGGGGATTCTGCTGCCGAAGGCCGCGCCGAACAGCGCCGACGCCGCCGACGCGCTCGCCATCGCCATCACCCACGCCCATCACCGCCCGCGCGCGTTGCTCAAGGTTGCCGCGCTATGATCGGAAAGTTGAAGGGCCTGATCGATTCCTTCGGCGACGACTACGTCATCCTCGACGTCTCGGGGGTGGGCTACCAGGTGCATTGCGCCTCGCGCACGCTGCAGGCGCTGCCGGCGGCGGGCCAGGCGGCGGTGCTGTCGATCGAGACCTATGTGCGCGAGGACCAGATCAAGCTGTTCGGCTTCCGCAGCGACGCCGAACGCGAATGGTTTCGCCTGCTGCAGACCGTGCAGGGCGTCGGCGCCAAGGTGGCGCTGGCGGTGCTGAGCACGCTGCCGCCGTCCGATCTCGCCAACGCCATCGCCCTGCGCGACAAGGCGGCGGTGGCGCGCACGCCCGGCGTCGGGCCCAAGGTGGCGGAGCGGATCGTGACCGAACTCAAGGACAAGGCGCCGGCGTTCGCCGCGGTCGACCCGTCCGCCGTCCATCTGGCCGGCGCCATCGACGAGGCGCGCGCGCCGCGGCCGCTGGCGGACGCGATTTCCGCGCTGGTCAATCTCGGCTACGGCCAGCCGCAGGCGGCGGCCGCCATCGCCAGCGCCGCCCGCAACGCCGGCGAGGGCGCCGAGACCGCACAGCTGATCCGGCTGGGGCTGAAGGAGTTGTCGAAGTGACGAAACAGGTCTTCGCCGCATGCTGACGAAGAAGGACCAGGAACTGATCGCCGCCGCGACGGAGGCGATCTCTAGCCGCTACCGCAACGACTGGCAGGAGGTCGGCGCGGCGATGCGCACCCGCGACGGCCGGATCGTCACCGGCGTCAACATCGATGCCTATATCGGCCGCATCGCGGTCTGCGCCGAGGCCATCGCCATCGGCCGCGCCATCACCGAGAAGGGCGACCACGGCATCGAGACCATCGTCGCCGTGCGCCACCCCAAGCCCGGCGAGCCGGGCAAGATCGCCGTGGTGTCGCCCTGCGGCATCTGCCGCGAGCTGATCCACGACTACGACGCCAAGGCGCGCGTCATCGTTCCCAACGGCAAGCAGCCGACGGTCGCATCGATCGGCGAGCTGTTGCCCAACAAATATCGCCGGGGCAGCGAGTGAGCGCCGAAACCCGCCTGGTCGCACCCGATCGCCGCGCCGACGACATCGGCGACACCACGCTGCGTCCGCAGGTGCTGGCCGACTTTGTCGGCCAGCAGCAGGCCCGCGCCAACCTGCAGGTCTTCATCGATGCCGCGCGCAAGCGCGGCGAGGCGCTCGACCACGTGCTGTTCGTCGGCCCGCCGGGGCTCGGCAAGACCACGCTGGCGCAGATCGTCGCGCGCGAGCTCGGCGTCGGCTTTCGCGCCACCTCGGGGCCGGTGATCGCCAAGGCCGGCGACCTCGCCGCGCTGCTCACCAATCTCGAAGACCGCGACGTGCTGTTCATCGACGAGATCCATCGGCTCAGTCCCGCGGTCGAGGAAGTGCTGTATCCGGCGATGGAGGACTTCCAGCTCGACCTGATCATCGGCGAGGGGCCGGCGGCGCGGTCGGTGAAGATCGATCTGGCGCGCTTCACGCTGGTGGGGGCGACCACGCGCGCCGGCCTGCTGACCAATCCGCTGCGCGACCGCTTCGGCATTCCGCTGCGGCTGAATTTCTACACCGAGGAGGAGCTGGAGAAGATCGTGACCCGCGGCGCGCGGGTGCTCAATATCGGCATGACCCCCGACGGCGCCAACGAGATCGCGCGCCGGGCGCGCGGCTCGCCGCGCATCGCCGGCCGGCTGTTGCGCCGGGTCCGCGATTTCGCCTCCGCCGCCGATGCCACGTCGATCGATCGCGCCATCGCCGACAAGGCGCTGCGGG
>JBKQQE010000074.1:0-11534 GCA_052326245.1 Xanthobacteraceae bacterium
GGCGCCGCGACGCCGCGCAGGATGTTCCTGTTCCTGCAGGCCCAGGCGTGGCTGTCGCTGCCGCTGGTGTTCTCGATCTGCGTCGCGGCGCACTGGCCGGGGGCCGGCCTCGAGGCGCGCGACATAGCCGGCGCGCTGATCCTGCTGGTCGCGGTCGCGGGCGAAGGCATCGCGGATTCCCAGCTCAAGCGGTTTCGCGGCGATGCCGCCCATCGCGGCCGGGTCTGCGACGCCGGATTCTGGCGCTGGTCGCTGCATCCGAACTATTTCTTCCAGTGGCTGGGCTGGTGGGCCTATCCCGTGATCGCCGTTTCGGCCGCCTATCCGTGGGGGCTGTTGACGCTGGCGGCGCCGGCGCTGATGTACTGGATCCTCGTCCACGTCACCGGCATCCCGCCGCTGGAACAGCAGATGGAGCGGTCGCGCGGCGAGGCCTGGCGGCGGTACCAGGCCCGCACCAGCAAGTTCTTTCCGTTGCCGCCTGGCGAGGCCGACGCGAGATTGCTGTCATGAGCGCCATCGCCCGTATCATCGACACCGCCGAGCAGCTGCCGGTTCCGGACGCGGTGATCCGCGCCGCGATCTGGGCGCTGTGCCGGCGCACCGCGCGGCGGCTGGCGCGCGGCGACGCGGCAACCGACGCGGCGTTCGCCCGGCAGATGGCGGCGCGCGCCATCGCCGAACATGCCGCGGCCGCCAATGCCCAGCACTACGAAGTGCCGGCGGCGTTCTTCGCCCGCGTGCTCGGCCCGCAGCGCAAATATTCGAGCTGCTTCTACCGCGGCGCCGACACCACCCTGCAGCAGGCCGAAGCCGACGCGCTGCGCCAGACCGCCCAGCGCGCGGGCCTGGCCGATGGCCAGCGCATTCTCGAGCTCGGTTGCGGCTGGGGCTCGCTGTCGCTGTGGATGGCGCGGGAATTTCCGCGGGCGCGGATCGTCGCCGTCTCCAACTCGCAGTCGCAGCGCGCCGCGATCGAGACCCAGGCGGCGTCGCGCGGCCTGCGCAACCTGCAGGTCGTGACCGCCGACATGAACGAGTTCGTGCCGCAGCAGACTTTCGCGCGCATCGTCTCGGTGGAGATGTTCGAGCACATAATGAACTGGCGCGCGCTGCTGACGCGGGCGCGGTCGTGGCTGGAGCCGGACGGCCGCCTGTTCCTGCACGTCTTCACGCACCGCGCCGGCGCCTATCTGTTCGACCACGCCAACCGCGAGGACTGGATTGCGCAGCATTTCTTCACCGGCGGCGTGATGCCGAGCCACCGCCTGATCCGGCAATATGACGATCTGTTCGAGGTCGAGCAGGAATGGCGCTGGAGCGGCACGCATTATCAGCGCACCGCGCTCGACTGGCTGGCGAATTTCGACGAGCACCGGCAGGCGATCGAAGCGATCCTGCGCCCGGTCTATGGCGCCGACACCGCGCTCTGGATGCGGCGCTGGCGCTGGTTCTTGCTGGCGACCGCGGGGCTGTTCGGCTATCGCGACGGACTCGAATGGGGCGTCAGCCACTATCTGCTGAAGCCGCAGCCGTTGTCGCGTCAGGCCGGCGAGGCGACCGACTTCAGCACCTTCACCAATTCGGCGTGAATGACCTCGTTGCCGCAAATCACGTCGCCGCTCGACAGCGCGTCGTCCTTGCCGGTGATGCCGGAGACGGTGCCGCCCGCCTCGCGCACCATGAGGATGCCGGCGGCGAGGTCCCACGGCTGCAGGTTGCGCTCCCAGTAGCCGTCGAGGCGTCCGGCGGCGACCGCCGCCAGGTCGAGCGAGGCCGCGCCGAACCGGCGCAGGCCCGCCACCCTCGGCATGATCGCGGCCAGTTCCCTCTGGGCGAGGTCGAGGTCGCCGCGGCCGATATGGGGCAGCCCGCAGGCGACCACGCAGTTGCCGAGCTGGTTGCGCCCCGCCACCCGCAGCCGCTGGTCGTTGAGGAAACTGCCCTTGCCGCGTTCGCTGACATAGAGCTCGTCATTGGCGGGGTTGTAGATCACGCCGGCGACGATGGTGTCCTCGCGCTTCAGCCCGATGGAAATCGCGAATTGCGGAATGCCGTGCAGGAAATTCGTGGTGCCGTCGAGCGGATCGACGATCCAGGTGTGGCTCTTGTCGGCGCCTTCGCGGATGCCGCCTTCCTCGCCGAGAAAGCCGTAGCCGGGGCGGGCCTTCGACAGGTCGGTGTAGAGCATCTCCTCGGCGCGCTTGTCGGCGGCGCTGACGAAATTGGCGGGGCCTTTCAGCGAGACCTGGAGATTTTCGATCTCGCCGAGGTCGCGCTTGAGGCTGCGGCCGGCGCGCCGCGCCGCTTTCACCATCACGTTGATTAGAGCTGAATGAAGCATGATCGGGTTCGCGGCGACCTGGCGGGACGGGTCAGGGAGAGAAATCGGGTGAAGCAGGGTTGGGGCTGTGCGTGCCCTGCGGCGGGGGGCGCGTCAAGGGCCGTGTGCCCCCGCGCCGGTAATGTCACTTGCGCAGCCAGTGGCGCGCCAGCGCCTCGGCCTTGGCCCGGTCGTCCGGCGAGAGCTTGCCGACTTCGGCGTCGAGCATGAGATCGCCGTTGCCGGCGGCCTTGGCGACCAGGTGCCATTTGGCGCCCTGGATCTTGTCCTGGGGCGCGCCGATGCCCAGCAGCAGCACCCGCGCCAGGCGGTTTTGCGCAATGGCGCTGCCCTGCCGCGCCGCCCGCTGCAGCAGCTGGACGGCCGCGGCTTCATCCTTGGGCGTGCCGGTGCCATTGAACAGCGCGATGGCATATTCGACCTCGGCGTCGATGTTGTCGGCGAGCGCCGCCGCTTTCAACAGCCGCACCGCCTCGGCGGGGTTCTTCTCGACCCCGCGGCCATCCTTGTAGAACGTCGCCAGCGCGTACTGGGCTTCGGGATTGCCGGCGTCGGCGGCCTGGCGGAACAGTTCGGCCGCGCGCTTGGGATCTTGCGGGAAGGTCTGGCCCTCGAGATAGAGCAGGCCAAGATTGTAGGCCGCCGCCGCCTTGCCGAGCTTGGCGGCGGCAGCGAGCAGCTTGGCGCCCTCGCCGCGGTCGGCCGGCCCGCCGCGGCCGGTGATGCGGAACATGGCCAGCGCGAACATCGCCTCGCGGTCGCCGCGATCGGCCGCGGCCTTGTACCAGAGCGCCGCCTTGGCGTCGTCGCGGTTGGTGCCGAAGCCGTTGGCGTAAAGCTCGCCGAGCAGGGCCATGGCGTGGACGTCGTGCTTCTCGTTGGCGCGCAGGGTCGCGATCTTCAGCGCCTCGCCGAAGTATCCGCGCTGGTAGGCGCCGTAGGCGAGATCGACATTGGGATCGTCGGCAAGCGCGTTGCCGCCGGGCGCGGCCGCGGGCGGCGCGGCCGGTTTTGCCGCGGGTTTCCTGGCGGCCGCGGCCGCGGGTTTGCCGGCGGGCCTGGCCTTGGCGCTTGCCGCGGGCGGCGTCAGCGAAACCTGCGCCACGGCGGGTCCCGCGAGGCCAGCGCAGCAGGCCGCGATCATCGCCAGGCGCCGGATCACGCCGCGCATCATTGCGGTCTCAGGACGCGATGTCATGGACCGGCGCCGCCATCCGATCGATCCACGGCCGGAATCCTGCCATATGTGCCATCCGGATTCTGCCCGATCGCTTCCCGCGCGTCCACCAAAGCTGTCCGCGCTCCCCGCGCGTCGTTCCAGATCAGGTCACCGACCAGAACGAAGTCGGCGCCGGCGCCGGCAAAGGCCGCGGCCTCGGCCAGAGTTGCGGCGAAGCCGACGCACGGCGGTTCGAACAACTCAGCCCACCATTGCAGCCGTTCTGTGATGGCCTCGGCGGCGGGCCGTCGGCCGTCGGCATCGGGTTCGCCGAACAGCACGTAGTCGGTGCCGGCTTCGCCCGCGACCATGGCGTCGTGGCGGGTCGCGAGACCGCCTGCGCCGGCAATGCGGTCGGGCTTCAGCGCAGGCAGCGCCTCGATGAGCGCGGCGGTGCCGCTCAGATGCGCGCCGTCGGCGCCGGCGCGGGCGACCAGTTCCGGATGTCCGTCAAGCAGCGCCGCCGCGCCGGAACACTGGATCGCCGGAACCAGCGCCTTGGCGGCTTCGGTCATGCCGCGCGGGTCGCCAGGCTTGAGCCGCACCAGCACGGCCGCCACATCGATGCCGTCCAGCGCGCCCGGCAGCAGCGCCGCCAGCGCGCGGGGATCGTCGACCACCGGCGTCGCCAGATACAGCCGCGGCGCCGGGCGGAGGGGTGCCGGTTTCGGCCTGCTGGTCACGCCGCCTGCTTCTTTTCCAGCTCGGCCTTCCACTCGCCCTTGCTGGCGAGGCTGTTCATGCGCGCGCGATGGGTGAAGGCCTGCTGGCCGGCGCCGACATTCTCGGCCTTGCCCGACCAAGCCTTTTGCGGGGCGGCCTGCAGCGCGCGCCCGTAGGAGAAAGTGAGGCCCCAGGGCAAGCCGCCGATCCGGTTCATGGCGTCGAGATGCGCGGTCGCCTCCTCGTCGGATTGCCCGCCCGACAGGAACGCGATCCCGGGAACGGCGCTCGGCACGCAGCCCTTGAGCAGCTTCACGGTCTTGCTCGCGACCTCGTCGACGGAAGCGCGCTTCGCGCTCTTCTTGCCGGCGATCGCCATGTTCGGCTTCAGGATCATGCCCTCCAGCGCGACCCGCTGGTAATACAGCTGCTGGAAGGTTTCCTTCAGAACGAATTCGGTGACCTCGTAGCAGCGGTCGATGTCGTGGTCGCCGTCCATCAGCACTTCGGGCTCGACGATGGGGACGATCTGCGCCGCCTGGCACAGCGCGGCGTAGCGCGCCAGCGCGTGGACGTTGGTGAGCACCGCGGTGTGGCTGGGAATGCCCTGGCCGATGTCGATCACCGCGCGCCATTTGGCGAAGCGCGCGCCCTGCTCGTAATATTTCTTCAGGCGCTCGGCGAGGCGGTCGAGGCCGGCGGTGATCAGCTCGCCCGGGCAGCCCGGCAGCGGCTGCGTGCCCTCGTCGACCTTGATGCCGGGAATCGAGCCGGCCTGTTCGATCAGCTTGACCAGCGGCGTGCCGTCCTTGGCCTTCTGCCAGATGGTTTCGTCGTACAGGATCACGCCCGAGATGTAGTTCGTCATCGCTTCCTTGCTGCGAAACATCATCTCGCGGTAGTCGCGGCGGCTGTCCTCGGTGGATTCGACGCCGATCACATCGAACCGCTTCTTGATGGTGCCCGAGGATTCGTCGGCGGCGAGAATGCCCTTGCCCGGCGCGACCATGGCGCGGGCTACCTTGTTGAGGTCGGCGAGATTCATCGAGGTCTCCTGCTTTGATCCAATGCTGTCTGGTTCAACGAGCGTGCCAGAACGGCGATGCGAGCGTGGCCCGCGCCTTATAGTCAAACTTGCGTGAAGGTTGTTTGTGCGAGGACAAGGGGCGCGTCATTTTGCCCTCAGCACCTCGACCCCGGGCAGCGGCTTGCCTTCCATCCATTCCAGAAACGCGCCGCCCGCCGTCGAGATATAGGTGAAGGCGTCGGCCACCCCGGCCTGGTTGAGCGCCGCGACCGTATCGCCGCCGCCGGCCACCGACACCAGCCTGTTCGCCTTGGTCCGCGCCGCGGCGTGCTTGGCGGCCGCCACCGTGCCCTTGTCGAACGGGTGCATCTCGAACGCGCCGAGCGGGCCGTTCCAGACCAGCGTCGCGGCGTCGTCGATGACGGCGTTGACCCGCGCGATTGATTGCGGGCCGATGTCGAGGATCATGGCGTCGGCGGGGATGGCGTCCAGGCCGTAGGCCTGCGACGGCGCGTTGGCCTCGAAGTGATAGGCAACCACCGCGTCGACCGGCAGGACGATGGCGCAGTTGGCCGCCTCGGCCTTGTCCATGATCCGCAATGCGGTCGCCGCCAGATCCTTTTCGGCCAGCGACTTGCCGACCTTGACGCCCTGGGCGTGCAGGAAGGTGTTGGCCATGCCGCCGCCGATGATCAGCGCATCGACCTTGTCGACCAGGTTGCCGAGCAGGTCGAGCTTGGTCGAGACCTTGGCGCCGCCGACGATGGCGACCACCGGCTTGGTGGGGTGCTCCAGCGCCTTCGACAAGGCGTCGAGTTCGGCCTGCATGGTGCGGCCCGCATAGGCCGGCAAGGCGTGGCCGAGGCCCTCGGTCGAGGCATGGGCGCGGTGGGCGGCGGAAAAGGCGTCGTTGACCCAGAGATCTCCCAGGCGCGCCAGCGCGGCGACGAAGGCCGGGTCGTTCTTTTCCTCACCCGGGTGGAAGCGGGTGTTCTCCAGGCACAGGATCTCGCCGTCGCGCAGCGCCGCCACCGCCGCGGCGGCGACATCGCCGACGCAATCGGCGGCGAAGGCGACCGGACGCTTGATCACCTGCGCCAGCACTGCGGCCACCGGCTGCAGGCTGTCCTTCGGGTCGTGGCCCTTGGGGCGCCCGAAATGCGCCAGCAGGATCACCCTGCCGCCCTTGCCCGAGAGCTCGGTGATGGTCGGGGCGATGCGTTCGAGGCGCGTCAGATCGGTGACCTTGCCGTTCTCCATCGGGACATTGAGGTCGACGCGGACCAGAATGCGTTTGCCGGCGACGTCGACGTCATCGAGGGTTCGGAATGGCTTGGTCATGACAGTGTTCCTGGCAGTAGGCGCGCTCCGCAGCTCGTTCCGCACCGGCCTGGACGCGGCACCGCGGGATCCGCGAACAGGCAGGTTCGGGAGCCGCTGCGGCGAGCCCCCTCTGGTGAATTCGCAGGCGGCGGACCACGGCCGCCGCGGCTGCGTCAGTTCCGCACGCTGGAACTTCGGAATCCGGGCACTAGATCACGCGATGACTTTGCCGATGGCCACCGCGGTGTCGGCCATGCGGTTGGAGAAGCCCCATTCGTTGTCGTACCAAGCCAGCACGCGCACCAGTGTTCCGCCCTGCACCTTGGTCTGGTCGAAGGCGAAGGTGGAGGAATGCGGATCGTGGTTGAAATCGATCGAGACCGTGGGCGCGCTGGTGGTGCCCAGGATGCCCTTCAGCTCCTGCGCCGCCGCGCGCTTGACGGCGTCGTTGATCTCTTCCCTAGTGGTGCCGCGCTTGGCGACGATCTTGAGGTCGATCACCGAGACGTTGGGAGTCGGGACCCGGATCGCGACGCCGTCGAGCTTGCCGTTGAGCTCCGGCAGTACCAGGCCGATGGCCTTGGCCGCGCCGGTCGAGGTCGGGATCATCGACAGCGCCGCCGCGCGGCCGCGGTAGAGATCCTTGTGCATGGTGTCGAGGGTGGGCTGATCGCCGGTATAGGCGTGAATGGTGGTCATGAAGCCAGTCTCGATGCCGACGGTGTCATGCAGCACCTTGGCCACCGGCGCCAGGCAGTTGGTGGTGCACGAGCCGTTGGAGATGACCAGATGCGCGCGGGTCAACGCCTGGTGGTTGACGCCGTAGACGATGGTGGCGTCGGCGCCTTCCGCCGGCGCGGACACCAGCACGCGCTTGGCGCCGGCGGTCAGGTGCGCCGCCGCCTTGTCGCGGGCCGTGAACAGCCCGGTGCATTCCATCGCGATATCGATGCCGAGGTCCTTCCACGGCAGCGCGCTCGGGTCGCGCACCGCGGTGACCTTGATCTTGCCGCGGCCGAGATCGATGGAATCGCCGTCGACCTTCACCTCGCCGGGAAAGCGGCCATGCACCGAATCGTAGCGCAGCAGGTGGGCGTTGGTTTCCACCGGGCCGAGATCGTTGAGCGCGACGATCTCGATATCGGAGCGCTTGGCCTCATAGACGGCACGCAAGATGTTGCGGCCAATTCGGCCAAACCCGTTGATCGCGACCCGGACTGCCATTCCCTTGTCTCCTTACGGCTTGATTGAGGGGCTGTTGGGGCGGTTTTTGCCCCGAATGGCCGCCCGTTGCAATGAGCAAGAAGTGCCAATATTCCGAAAGGGTTACCCCGCCGCGCCGGCGGGGCCGCTGTTAGGAGTCGCTGTCAGCGCCGCGACGCCCGCGCGGCGGCGGCGTCCGCGGCCGCTTCGGCGGTAATGCCGAAATGCCGGTAAAGGTCCTTGGCCGGCGCGCTGGCGCCGAAACCGTGCATGCCGACGAAGACGCCGTCATGGCCGATGACCGCGTCCCAGCCGAACCGGACCGCGGCCTCGATGGCGACCTTCACCGGCGCGGTGCCGATGATTCCCGCGCGCACGGTCTCGGGCGCTTCCAGCAGCGCATCGAGGCTGGGAACGGACACCACCCGCGCCGGGATCCCGCGCGCGGCCAGCAGCTTGCGGGCCTCCACCGCGATCGAGACCTCCGAGCCGGAGGCGAAGATCGAGACCTGGGCGGGGCCGTCGGCGGGCACCAGCTCATAGGCGCCGGCGGCGCAGCGGTTCTCAGTGCCGGCGCTGGTCCGCAGCGGCGGCAGGTTCTGTCGCGACAGTGCCAGCACCGAAGGGCCGCTTTGCCGTTCCAGCGCGATCTGCCAGCACTCCAGCGTCTCCACCGCGTCGGCCGGACGCAGCACGCGCAGGTTCGGCATCGCCCGCAACGCCGCCAGGTGCTCGACCGGCTGATGGGTCGGCCCGTCTTCGCCGAGCCCGATCGAATCGTGGGTCATGATGTAGATGGCATGGACGTGCGACAGCGCCGCCACGCGAATCGCCGGGCGCGCGTAGTCGGTGAAGCACAGGAACGTGCCGCCGGCCGGCACGTAGCCGCCATGGGTCGACAGCCCGTTCATGGCCGCCGCCATGCCGAGCTCGCGAATGCCGTAGTGGATGTAGCGGCCGGTGAACTGGCCGGGGCCGATTTCCTTGAGATCCTTGGTGCGGGTGTTGTTGGACGGCGTGAGGTCGGCGGAGCCGAGCAGCAGCTCGGGCACCTCGGCGGTGAGCACCTCCAGCACCATTTCGCTGGCCTTGCGCGTCGCCACCGCGGGCGCTGCCGCAGCCAGCTTGTCCTTCAGCCTCGCCAGCGCGGCGCCGAGCCCCTGTGGGAGGGCGCGGGCGACCACGCGGCGGGTGAATTCCGCGCGCGTGGCAGCGGGCGTTGCCTCGAAGCGCTGGCGCCATGCGGCATGAGCGGCTTCGCCGCGTTTGCCGATGGCGCGCCAGGCCGCGAGAACGTCATCGGGAATCTCGAACGGGCCGTAGTTCCAGCCGAGCGCCTGCTTGGCGCCCGCCAGTTCCTCGGCGCCGAGCGCCTCGCCATGGGCCTTCGAGGTGCCGGCCTTTTTCGGCGCGCCGAAGCCGATCGTGGTCTTGCAGGCGATCAGCGACGGACGGTCGGATTGCTGCGCCTGGCCGATCGCCGCGGCGATCGCCTCGGGATCGTGGCCGTCGATCCGCACCGCATTCCAGCCGCACGTCTTGAAGCGGGCGACCTGGTCGACGCTGTCGGCCAGCGACAGCGGGCCGTCGTTGGAAATGCCGTTGTCGTCGGAGAGGGAGATCAGCGTCGACAGCCTGAGATGCCCGGCGAACGCGATCGCCTCATGGCTGATGCCTTCCATCAGGTCGCCGTCGGAGCACAGCACGTAGGTGTAGTGATCGACCAGATCGGCGTTGAACTCGGTGGCCAAGAGCCGTTCGGCGAGCGCCATGCCGACCGCGCAGGCGATGCCCTGGCCGAGCGGTCCGGTAGTGGTCTCGATGCCGGGGGTGATGAAATTCTCGGGGTGGCCCGGCGTCAGCGAGCCGAGCTGGCGGAAATGCCGGATCTGGTCGAGCGTCATCGCCGTATTGCCGGTGAGATAGAGCAGCGCGTAGAGCAGCATCGAGCCGTGACCGGCCGACAGCACGAAGCGGTCGCGGTCCGGCCATTTCGGGTCGGCGGCGGCGAATTTGAGAAAGCGCGAGAACAGCACGGTCGCCACGTCGGCGGCGCCCATTGGCAGGCCGGGATGGCCGGAATTGGCCTTTTCGACGGCGTCCATGGCCAGCGCGCGAATCGCATTGGCCATACGGGAATGATCGACACCTGAAGTCATGGGCACCAGCCTGTCTGAGTTGCGCGCCGCGGGGTGCGGAAATTGTCGTCGCCGGCCCGAAAACCCGCGGAAAACGGGGAATAGCACCTGCATCCGGTGAGTCCAAGGGATCCGGCCCGCGGCCGCCGCGCGCAGTGGACAACGATAGACTCCCTGCCGCGCCGGGCGTTCCACGAATGCGGTGCATAGCTTGCGCGCGGCGTTGCGCTGGTTTGCCGTAGTTTGTAAGTTTTGCGGCTAAAGCTTTGCTGAGCTGCGGTTTTTGCTGCCTCGGCACGACACGGACAGGCTCCCGGGGGCTCCATGGTCGATCGTTCACCCAGCGGCTATGCCAATGCCGATCCGCCCAACCCCATCAGCGAGGTCGAGGCGGCGACGCGCCGGCTGGCCGCGGCGCTCGATGCGCTGGAGGCCGCGGTGGACCGGCGCCGGGATGCCGACCGCGACGAGGATGAGCTGGCGGCGCGCATCCATGCGCTCGGCACCGACCGCTCCCGCCTCGCCAACGAGCTCGACGGCACGCTGGTGCGCGCGCGCGAGCTCGAACGCGTCAACCGCGACGTGTCGCTGCGCCTCGACCACGCCATCGACACCATTCGCACCGTACTCGAGGACGGGGAGGCGACATGAGCCACGTCAACGTCACCATCAACGGCCGTCAGTACCGGATGGCCTGCGAAGAAGGGCAGGAGCGCAGGCTGCTGCAGCTCGCCGAGACCATGGAAGGCCGGATCGGCGAACTGCGCGGCAAGTTCGGCGAGATCGGCGATGCCCGGCTCACCGTGATGGCGGCGCTGATGACGGCCGATGAATTGCTCGACGCCAACCAGCGCATCGTGCGGCTGGAGGAGCAGGTCAACGCGCTGCAGGACGCGCGCTTTGCGGCGGGCGAGCGCGCCAAGGCGACGCAGACGGCGGTGGCGAGCGCCTTGAATTCGGCTGCGGAGCGGCTGGAAAGGATGACGCAGGTGCTCAACCGCACGCTCGGCGGCGGGGTGGCCATCGGCTAAGGCATTTTCCGCTTGGATTGATTCGTCATGCCCGGCCTTGTGCCGGGCATCCACGCCTTAGCAGCATCGCTTCAAGAAAGACGTGGATGGCCGGGACAAGCCCGGCCATGACGGAAGGATAGGGCTACTCATCAAGAAAATGCTCTAGCGGAGCGGAATCGACGCAATTCCCTGGAAGCTGCGCGCGAATGTGCAGCGTCGGTCCACGAACTCCTGAAAGCACACTAGCGACGGCGTCGCTTCATCGCTACATTGGCGATGCGAGGCTGCGTCTCTCGTCAGAAGCCATATATCCCCGGGGCCTTATCGATCCTTCAGGGAGCTGTCCCTGGCCGGGCCCGTGGGCCCGGTCATATGGCGCCCACCTACTTTCGTAGGGAACTCCGGGATCGAGCGCTCCAACGGCCATCGTGGCTTCGCACTTTTGTTTGTCTGGTTTTGCCGCTGAATTCGCACAGGCCTCGTATTTCGCCACTGACGTCATGCCTCGCGAAAGCGGGGTATTTACTACGCCGCGGCTTCGCGGAATGCTGGATCGTCCGTTTTCGCGGATGATGACGGGAGGCCAGTGGTGGCAGCGAAAGCA
>JBKQQE010000075.1:0-5424 GCA_052326245.1 Xanthobacteraceae bacterium
GAATTGATGGATCGCGACCATCTGCGCATCGAGCAGATGCTCGACGAAACCTCGAGGACGTCAGATGAGGACCTGCCGGCCGTGCACCGCGACGTTACGGTGGCGCTGGCGGAGCATTTCACGCGCGAAGCGGAGCTGCTGCGCAACAACGGATTTCCCGGGCTGCATTGCCATGTCGCCCAGCACAACATGCTGCTCGCCGAACTGGCCGCCGGCGGCGCGCCGAAGACCGGCGCCGCCGGCCTGCGGCGGCTGCTGCAGGTCCTCATGCCGCAGCTCGTGTCGTCCCACGTGGCGACGATGGACCGGATGGCGGCGGCGTTTCTCAACGGCGAACTCGGACAGGCCGATTTCGACAATTTGCGGCTGCCGTTGCCGGTGTCGGCGGCATGATCGACTGGCCGATCATCGCCCGCGCGGTCCATGTCATAGCGATCGTCCACTGGATCGGCGGGCTGCTGTTCGTCACGCTCGTCATCCTGCCGAGCCTGCTGGCGACCGATCCGCAGCTGCGGCTGTCACAGTTCAACGCGCTGGAACGCCGCTTTGCCGCCCAGGCGAGGATCTCGGTGCTGCTCGCCGGCGTGTCGGGTTTCTACATGCTCGATCGCTACGGGCACTGGAGCCGGATCGCCGATCCGCACTTCTGGTGGCTCGGCGCGATGATCGGCCTGTGGGTGCTGTTCGCGATCATGCTGTTCGTCGCCGAACCGCTGTTCCTGCATGCCTGGTTCGACGCGCGCGCCCGGCGCGACCCCGATGGCACATTTCGTCTGGCGCTGCGCATGCACCGGGTCTTGAGCCTTGCCGCCGCAGCGACCGTCCTCGGCGCGGTCGCCGGCGCGCACGGGCTGTTCTAGTGCGGCTCCAATGCCGGCGCGCCGGCGCCGGTTACGAGGTGAAGCGCGGGAACAGGATATTGTTCTCGGTGTGAATATGCTCCATCACGTCGTCGGTCAGCTTGCGGGCGCCGGCATAGAGGGCCCGCCACGTCGTGCAGGCATCCGGCGGCGGCGTGAAGTCGTTGGTGAGCGCCTCCAGCTTGCGCAGGCTTTCGCCGTGATCGTCGTGCTCCGAAAGCATGACGGCGATCGGGTGACCGATCATGGGATGACCGCCCGCGCGCATCATCGGGAACAGCATCTGCTCCTCCTTCTGCATGTGCGATGCCAGTTCCTCGCCGATATGCTGCAGGTGATCGGCAAGCCCCGCCGGAACCGTGGGAACGTCCCGATGCACGGCCTCGACGCGGCGGGCGAGCCTGACCAGCTCCGGGATTTCGCGCCGATGGGTCTCGTGAAAACGGACAAGGATCATGTCGATCAGCCCGTCGGTGTCCTGCGGCTGGTCCGAGGGCAGCGCCGACGCCTCGAGCCGTTCGAGCTGCGCCGCCAGTTCGGCCGGATCCTTTTGTCTTGCCGCCATCGCGTCGGCCAGCGTGACCTTGCCGCCGCAGCAGAAGTCGAGCTTTTCCTCGCGAAACAGCGCCGTCGCGCCGGGCAGGGCCGCGGCGATGTCGGCGAGCGTGCGGCGGGCGAAATCGGTCTGGGAGATCGCGTTCATGATCCTGTCTCCTGCGCGTCGGGTGACGCCCCATTAAGTGGTATTTACCGTACCACTTAATGAACAACCAAATTGTGGCAGTGTCAATACCACTTTATCGGCAGGATTCGCGGCTTGGCTTTAGCCGCGATGCTTCTTCTTCGCCTTCTTTCCGAAGGCGGGCTTCTTGGCGGCAAACGCGCCGGCGGGCCGTGCCGGCCCGGCGAAGCCGGGTTTGTCCTTGAACTGCTTTTTCTTCCTGAAACCCGCTTCCTCGAATCCCGCGCCGCCTTCGCCGTGAGGCTTGCGGTATGGCTTCGGCGCGCTCTCGTCGCGCGGCTTATCGCTCCGATGTGCGCCGCGGTCGGCCTCGCTGGTTTCGCGCCGCGGCGCGGGCGACCGCCGTTCCGCGGGCGCCTGTCCCTGCGGGCTGCCCTGGAGCGGCTCGATCCGGATGTTGTCTTCCTTGTCGGGGCGCCGGACCTTGATGGCGAATTCGTCCGCGGCTGGTGCGGAAATCTCGAACTCGGTGGTGGTGTCCAGAATGCGGATGGCGCCGATGTCGTTCTTGTCGATGCCGCCGCGGCGGCAGATCATCGGCAGCAGCCAGCGCGCTTCCGCCTTGTTCTGGCGGCCGATGGCGGCGCGAAACCACACGCTGCCCTCCGCCATGCCGTGACGCGGCGCTGATTTTCCCGGCCGCGCGCGCGGCGCGGCGGCGCGATCGTCGCCACGCGCGGCGCGATTCTCCTTGTCCCGGCCGCGATCCTCGCGGGACCGGCCGGCTTTCTCGCCGGGATCGAGCAGATCCTCGGGCGACGGCAGCCGCGCCCGGTACAGCCGTGCCAGCGCCGCGGCGATCTCCTCGGCCGACCGCTCGGCGAGCAGCGCGCGCGCCAGCTCCAGCTCGTCGGCGCTGCTCTCTTGCGAAAACAGCGCGTCCCGCAGCATGCGCTGCTGGTCGAGCCCGCGGATCTCATCCGCCGTGGGCGCGGTGCCCCACACCGCGTCGATGCCCGCCAGGTTGAGCAGCAGTTCGGCGCGCCGCCGTCGCGCCGGCGGCACCAGCAGCACGCTGACGCCCTTGCGGCCGGCGCGGCCGGTGCGGCCGGAGCGGTGCTGCATCACCTCGGCGTCGTTGGGCAGATCGGCGTGGATGACGAGCTCGAGGTTGGGCAGGTCGATGCCGCGCGCCGCCACGTCGGTGGCCACGCAGACCCGCGCGCGCCCGTCCCGCAACGCCTGCAGCGCCTGGGTGCGCTCGTTCTGGGTCAGTTCGCCCGACAGCGCGACCACGGAGAAGCCGCGCTCCAAGAGCGTCGCCTGCAAATGGCGGACGGCCTGCCGGGTGTTGCAGAACACCAGCGCGCTCGGCGATTCGAAGAACCGCAGCACGTTGACGACGGCGTGCTCGACATCGCTCGAGGCGATCCTGAGCGCGCGATACTCGATGTCGGCGTGACCGCCTTCGTCGCCGGCGACTTCGATGCGAAGGGCCTGATGCTGGTACTGCTTCGCCATCGCGACGATGTCGCGCGGCAACGTCGCCGAGAACAGCAGCGTGCGGCGGGTAGCCGGCGTGATCTTGAGGATGAACTCCATGTCCTCGCGAAAGCCGAGAGCGAGCATTTCGTCGGCCTCGTCGAGCACGACGGCCTTGAGGGCCGAGATGTCGAGACGGCCGCGCCGCAAGTGATCGCACAGCCGCCCAGGCGTGCCGACCACGATATGGGCGCCGGCCGCCAGCTCGCGCTGTTCGCGGCGCGGATCCATGCCGCCGACGCAGGAGACGACGCGCGCATCGGCATGGTGATAGAGCCATGCCAGCTCGCGCTGCACCTGCAAGGCGAGTTCCCGCGTCGGCGCGACGATCAGGGCCAGCGGCGCCGCCCCCGGCGCGAACCGCTCGGCATCGCCGAGAAGGTTTTTGGCAATCGCGAGCCCATAGGCGACGGTCTTGCCCGAGCCGGTTTGCGCCGACACCAGCAGGTCGTGGCCGGCGGCCGCGTCCGCCAGCACCGCGGTCTGCACCGGAGTCGGCTGATCGTAATTGCGCTCCGCCAGGGCTCGGGCGAGCGGCGGGCTTGTGGTCATGAATGTCACGAGATGGGAACCTTGGTTGGCGCCTGGCGCCGGAAAATCTGAAATCCTCAAATCGAATGGGCGGAGCTGTCGCCTGACAGATGCGAAAGCCGCGTGGCCCGACGGATTGAGTGAGGTAGGGCTCCTTTAGGCCAGCGGGAGCCGAAACGCCATCCATTTCCGGGACCGTCGCTTCCCGGGATCCGCCAAGGCGCGTTCCGGCCTCCCGTTTGCGCGTGTTTTACCAAGCAAATACAGGCCGTTGCATGCGCGTTAACGCACCGGATTGAAGTTCTCGCGATCAGCGCAGGCGCCACTGCAGCAGCGAATAGGGCGGATCGGAATCGGCATGGTGCTCGAACACGCCCTCGACATCCGCTCCGATCACGACCGCCTGCATCGGATCGCCGAGCAGGTTTCCCACCATGCGCACGCCGCCGGCATTCGGTAGCTCCACCAGCACCGCGAGGTAGGGACCATGCTGCCTGAGCGCCGCGTGGGAAGGATTCCAGACCCGCTCCCAGCTGAAGATCCGGCCGCGCGGCTGGACCTCGGTCCACGGGGGATCGAAGGCGTGACAGCGATGACAGAGCCACTCCGGTCCGAACTGCCAGCCGTGGCAATGGCTGCATTGCTGCACCATCAGCCGGCTCTCGCGTAACCCCATCCAGTACGGTGCCGACAAACCGTCGGCCTCGGCCACCGGAATCGGCAAGCCCGAAGGAAGATAAGTCGAGCTTTGCTTGCCGCTCATAGCGTCGCATCCGTGCCGAGAAGAAGATTGCTGACCGGCGTGACCATCGGGCCGCCGATCACCATGGCGACATCATTGCGCTTCACCTGGTTCGTCGATGCGCCGCGCACCTGGCGCACGGCCTCGAGCACCAGCTCGAAGCCATGCATGTAGCATTCGGCGAGATTGCCGCCGCTGGTGTTGAGCGGCAGCCGCCCGGACGGCGCAACGAGGTTTTCCAGCGTGAGAAACTCATTGGCCTCTTCCGGCTTGAAAAAGCCGTGCTCCGCCAGCGCCATCACCACGCCGCCGGTGAAGTTCTCGTAGCTCTGAACCACGCCGACGTCGGATGGGCCAAGACCCGCCATCCGGTAGAGATCCGGCGCGACGGTATCGAAGCTGGCGCTGGCGTAGCGCGGCGAATTGTGGGGGATCGCCCCGGTGCGATATCCGGATCCGACCGCCGCACCGAGCACGTAAGCCGGCTTGTGCCGGAATCCCTTCGCGCGGTCCCCGGATACGAGCACCAGCGCGGCGGCGCCATCGTTTTCCATGCAGCAATCGTAGAGATGAAAGGGCTCTGCGATCCAGCGCGAAGCATCGTATTTTGCCGCATCCAGCGGTTTGCCGTACATCACCGCGCGCGGGTTGGCCTGCGCATGGTGGAAGGACGCCAGCGCAATCGCGCGCAGGGCTTCCTGTCGCACGCCGTGCTCGTGCATGTAGCGCCGGACCCTCATGGCGAAGCGCTGCGGCGGCGCGAGCACCCCGTAAGGCATCAGATAGGCCTTTTCGCCCGAGATGGTATCGATGCCCGTGGTCTGCCCGAAGCGGCCGTATTGGCCCTGGGCCAGCGCGCGAAACACCACCACGCAATCCGCAAGGCCGGCGACGATGGACGCCGCCGCGTTGGCGACCGCCGCGCAGCAGCCGCCGCCCACGCCGCCCCACTGCATCGTGGCGGTGCGCAGCTGCCGCGTCCCCAGCGCAGCCGCGAGCCGCGACGCATCGCTGCGGTCGTCGCTAAAGGAGGCGAACCCGTCGATGTCGCGCGGGTCCAATCCGGC
>JBKQQE010000076.1:0-12522 GCA_052326245.1 Xanthobacteraceae bacterium
GCTGCAAGATGAACCGGCCGAGCTAAAGCCGACCACGCCGGCCGGCGGTGCTGGAGCTCGTCACCATATCGGCGCTCAACGGCGTGCTTTACGGCATGCTGCTGTTCCTGATGGCGAGCGGCCTGACGGTGATCTTCAGCATGCTCGGCGTGCTCAATTTCGCCCATGCCAGCTTCTACATGCTGGGCGCGTTTATCGGCTATCAGATCAGCCGCTGGCTCGGCTTCTGGCCGGCGCTGGTGATCGCGCCGCTCGCCGCCGGCGCGCTCGGCGCCGCCGTCGAGCGCTACGGCCTGCGCAACGTCCACCGGAACGGCCACGTCGCCGAGCTGCTGTTCACCTTCGGGCTCGCCTTCGTGATCGAGGAACTGGTGCAGATGATCTGGGGCAAGGCGCCTGTGGACTACCGGGTCCCCAACCTGCTCGACTTCCCCGCCTTCACCGTGTTCTCGACCAACTACCCCGCCTACAAGATCTTCATGCTAACGGTCGCGGTCGTGATCTTCGCCCTGCTGCTGCTCGGCCTCAGGAAAACCCGCGTCGGCATGATCGTGCAGGCGGCGCTGACCCATCCGCACATGGTCGGCCATCTCGGCCACAATGTCGGGCGCATCTTCATGCTGGTGTTCGCGCTCGGCACCGCGCTGGCCGCGGTGGCCGGCGTGATCGCGGGTCCGGCGCTGGTGACGCAGTCGGACATGGCGGCGCTGCTCGGACCGATCCTGTTCGTGGTGGTGGTGGTGGGCGGACTGGGCTCGCTGCCCGGCGCGTTCATCGCCTCGCTGCTGATCGGACTGCTGCAGACCTTCGCGGTCGCGATCAACGTCTCGCTGGCGAGCCTGTTCGGGCCGCTGGCGGCGGGACACGGACCGTCGCTGCTGACCGACATCTGGAACGTCAGCGTCGCCCAGATCGCGCCGGTGCTGCCCTATCTGCTGCTGGTGCTGATCCTGATCTTCCGCCCGATGGGCCTGTTGGGGACGCGCGAAACATGAGCACGTCCCAGCCAACGGCGCTCGCCGCGCCGACCCAGCGCGCCGACACGCTGCGGTTCTACGCCGCCTGGATCGCGGTGGCGGTCGCGATGCTGGTGCTGCCGCGGGTGTTCTCCTCCGGCGGCTCGCTGACCACCTTCAGCCTGATGGGCATCTCCATCATCTTCGCGCTGTCCTACAACATCCTGCTGGGACAGACCGGGATGCTGTCGTTCGGCCACGCCGTCTATTACGGGTTCGGCGGCTTTCTCGCCGTGCACGGCATGAACCTGATCGCCGCCGCCAAATGGCCGTTGCCGCTGCCCGTGGTGCCGCTGATCGGCGGCATCGCCGGGCTGGCGTTCGCGCTGCTGCTCGGCTGGGTGTCGACCCGGCGCAGCGGCACCGCCTTCGCCATGATCTCGCTCGGGGTGGCGGAGCTGGTCGCCTCCTCCGCGCTGATCCTGCGCAGCTTCTTCGGCGGCGAGGCCGGCGTCACCGCCAACCGCACCAAGCTGTTCCGGCTGTTCGACTGGAGCTTCGGCCCGCAGATCCAGATCTACTACCTGGTCGCGGCCTGGACCCTGATCGCGATGATCGCCATGTACGCGCTGACCCGCACGCCGCTGGGGCGGATGTGCAACGCGGTGCGCGACAATCCGGAGCGGGTGCAGTTCGTCGGCTATGATCCGCATATCATCCGCTACATCGCCTTCGCCTTCGCCGGCTTCTTCGCCGGCATCGCCGGGGCGCTGTCGGCGATCAATTTCGAGATCGCCAATTCGGCCTATCTCGGCACCCAGCAGTCCGGCGTCGCGCTGTTCGCGGCCTATATCGGCGGCATCGGCGTCTTCATCGGGCCGATCATCGGCGCCATCTTCGTCACCTACCTGTCGCTCGCGCTCAGCGACCTGACCTCGGTGTGGCAGCTCTATTTCGGCCTGATCTTCATCGCCGTGGTGGCGTTCGCGCCGGGCGGCATCGCCGGCCTCTTGATGCGGCACCGTCCGGTGCTGCGCGCCGGCCAGATCGGCGTCGTGCTGCGGGCCTACGCCGTCGCGCTGGTGCCGACCGCGGTCGCGATCGCGGGGCTGGTGCTCGTCATCGAGATCGTGGAACGCCACACCGTCAACACTTCCGACGACCCGGTGATGCACATCGTCGGATACGACCTCGACACCGCTCGCCCGGTGAGCTGGCTGGTCGCGGCCGTGCTTGCCGTCGGCGGCGCCATCGCCGCCCGCAGGACCTGGACCATCGTGGCGCAGGCCTGGGACCAGGCCATGACCGCGGCGCGCGCCAAGGGGTACCTCGCATGACGCTGCCCGCCCCCGCCATCGAACTGCGCGACGTGCGCAAGAACTTCGGCAATCTCGAGATCATCCGCGGACTGACGCTGAGCGTCGCCGCCGGCGAGCGGCACGCCGTCATCGGCCCCAACGGCGCCGGCAAGTCCACCACCTTCAACCTGATCAGCGGCTACATGGCGCCGACCTCGGGCGATGTGCTGCTGAACGGCCAGGTGATCTCGGGCCTGGCACCCTTCAAGATCAACCGCCGCGGGCTGTCGCGCAGCTTCCAGGTCACCAACGTGTTCGCCCACATGAGCGTGTGGGAGAACGTGCGCTGCGCGCTGTTGTGGACCACCGGCCACCGCTATGCGTTCTGGAAGAACGTCGACCGGCTGGACGACGTGCGCGAACGCACCGCGCGCATTCTCGACGACATCGGGCTCACGGCGCGCGCCGACGTTCCGGCCGGGCTGTTGACCTATGCCGAGCAGCGCGCGCTCGAAATCGGCATCACCACCGCCGGCGGCGCCAGCGTGATCCTGCTCGACGAGCCGACCGCCGGCATGAGCCATGCCGAGACCGAGCGCGCGGTGGCGCTGATCCGCCGCCTCACCGAGGGCCGCACGCTGCTGATCGTCGAGCACGACATGAGCGTGGTGTTCGGCCTCGCCGACCGCATTTCGGTGCTGGTCTACGGCCAGATCATCGCCTCCGGGCCGCCGGACGAGATCCGCAACGACCCCCGGGTCAAGGAAGCCTATCTCGGCGTGGAGGCGGCCTGATGCTCGAAGTCCGCGACCTGCACGCCTATTACGGCAAGAGCCACATCCTTCAGGGTGTCGACATGACGATCGGCGCCGGCGAGGTGGTCAGCCTGCTCGGCCGCAACGGGGTCGGCCGCTCCACCACCGTGAAGGCGATCATGGGCGAGGTGCCGCCGCACGGCTCGATCCGCTTCAAGGACCAGGAGATCGCCGGGCTGCCGAGCTACCGCATCGCCCGACTCGGGCTCGGCTATGTCCCGGAAAACCGCGACATCTTCCCGACCCTGACGGTGCGGCAGAACCTGTTGATGGGGATCAAGGATCCCCGCCATCCGGGCAAGTGGAAGCTCGACGACATGCTGGCGATGTTTCCCAATCTCGCCAGCCGCGCCGACACCACCGCCGGCTTCCTGTCCGGCGGCGAGAAGCAGATGCTGACGATCTGCCGGACGTTGATGGGCAACCCGGACCTCGTCATGATCGACGAGCCGACCGAGGGGCTGGCGCCGCTGATCGTGCAGCAGGTCGGCGACCTGATCGCCGACATCGCCAGCCGCGGGCTCGCCATCCTGCTGGTCGAGCAGAAGCTGTCGATCGCGCTGCGGATCTCGCACCGGCTCTACGTCATGGGCCACGGCCGCATGGTGTTCGAGGGCACCCCCGCCGACCTGAAGGCCAACGCCGCCGTGCGCAAGGAATGGCTGGAGGTGTGAGCGCGGCCGGCCCAAAAATCACAGAACGGTCGCGCGCCAATCCGCATTCTAAAGTATAGCTGTCCCGGCGGACGCCAGACGGCGTCCCGAAGGATCGCCGCCATCCGGCAGACCGCGGCGAGCAGAGGAGCATCGTGATGCGAATGTTAGAACCGGGACACTAGGACCGATGATTTCAGCGGAGCGTCTGCGCCAGATCGCGTTCTGGGCGCGTGACCTGAACGACACCGAGATCGAGCACGCGCGGCGCGGCATGGTCGAGAAGGAATTCGCCAAGGGCGAATATCTCTGTCACCGCGGCGACCGGTTCGACCACTGGGTCGGCGTCATCCACGGCGTCATCAAGGTCGGCACGATGTCGAGCACCGGAAAGTCCACCACCTTCGCCGGCTGCCGCAACGGCAGCTGGCTCGGCGAAGGCTCGGTGGTGAAGGACGAGGCGCGCCGCTACGACCTGGTGGCGCTGCGCGACTCCCGGGTCGCGCTGATGAATCGCACCGCCTTCTTCTGGCTGTTCGACAACAGCGCGGCGTTCAACCGGTTCCTGATCCGGCAGCTGAACGAGCGCATCAGCCAGTTCATCGGGCTGGTGGAGTATGACCGCATGCTCGACATCCCGAGCCGCGTCGCCCGCAACATCGCCTGGCTGTTCAATCCGGTGCTCTATCCCGAGGACAAGGCCACCCATCTCGACATCACCCAGGAGGAGCTGGGACTGTTGGCCGGCCTGTCGCGGCAGCATACCAACGAGGCCCTGAAGCTCCTGGAGTCCCGGGGGCTGCTGAAGGTCGAACGCGGCGGCGTCACCGTGCTCGATCTCGCCGCGCTGGCCGGCTACGGGGAATAGCGCGGGGGGCAAGGTGGAGCGCCTCCCGGCAACCACTCGCAACTAGGGCAATTCCGGCCGCTGTTGCAGTGCCGCAGCGGCGCCCAAAGAACCGATCGGCGAAATTTTTCATCCTTGTGTCGCCTAAGCGATGGAAGCTCCTCGCCCTCACGTGAGAGCCACATGCCCGACCCCTCGGCGAACGCCGGGGGCGGGCCACAACCTTCGACCGGGCGCAGCCAGAGGCTGGAATGAATTTTCCACTTTCTGGGATTTTGCCATAAGTTGAATAGGTTGTGGGTGCGGGTCGGGATAGAGTGGAACGATGGATAGCAAAGCTATCCGCAACGAGAGCGCGGCAAGCGCCACGGCAGGAGGGCGACTTGGAGAGGGAAGGCGTGAACCACGCATTGGAGGTTCGCGACGTTTCGCTGCGGTTCGGCGGCGTGCGCGCGTTGACTGACGTCAGCTTTACGGTGAACGAGGGCGAATTGTTCTCGATCATCGGGCCGAACGGCGCCGGCAAGACCTCCATGGTCAACTGCATTTCCGGCCGCTATCACCCGACCGAGGGTCGGCTGTTCTATCGCGGCCGCGACATCACCGACCTCACCCCCAACGCCCGTCCCGGGCTCGGCATCGGCCGCACCTTCCAGAACCTGGCGCTGTTCCACCACATGAGCGTGCTCGACAACATCATGGTCGGCCGCCACCATCTGTTGAAGAACAACTTCATCACCGGGTCGCTGTACTGGCTGACCGGGGCGCGGCGCGAGGAGCTGGCGCACCGGCGCAAGGTGGAAGAGATCATCGACTTCCTCGACCTGCAATCGGTGCGCAAGGCCACCGCCGGCACCCTGTCCTACGGCCTGCGCAAGCGCGTCGAACTGGCCCGCGCCATGGCGCTGGAGCCGCGGCTGATCCTGCTCGACGAGCCGATGGCCGGCATGAATTTCGAGGAAAAGGAGGACATGGCGCGCTACATCGTCGACCTCAACGAAGAGTTCGGCATGACGGTGATGATGATCGAGCACGACATGGGCGTGGTGATGGACATCTCCCACCGCGTCATGGTGCTGGATTTCGGCCGCAAGATCGCCGAGGGCGAGCCCGCGGCGGTGCTCGCCGACCCCCATGTCAGGCGCGCCTATCTCGGCGAGGAAGACGAGGCGCTGATCGGCCCCGACGACCGGCCCGCCACCGCGGAGGCCGTGCGATGATGGATTACGCCGGCCGCATCGCGGCAGCCGACACCTATCCCAAGCTGCTGCGCCTCAACGCCCGCGAGCACGGCGGCGAGGTGGCGCTGCGGGAGAAGGACTTCGGGCTGTGGCGCGAGTACACCTGGGCCGACTACCAGACCCGGGTGCACGATTTCGCGCTCGGCATGAGCGTGCTCGGTCTCGGCGCCGGCGACGTCATCGGCATCATCGGCGACAACCGCCCGGACTGGGTGGCGGCGGAGATCGCCACCCACGCCATCGGCGCCATGAGCCTCGGCATCTACCGCGACGCGCTCGAGGAGGAAGTCGGCTACCTGCTCAACTACGGCGAGGCGCGCCTGGTGTTCGCCGAGGACGAGGAGCAGGTCGACAAGCTGCTCGGGCTCGGCGACCGCGCGCCGCATCTCAAGCACATCGTCTATTCCGACCCGCGCGGCATGCGGAAATACGACGATCCGCGGCTGCTCGCCGCCGACAGGCTCGCCGAGCTCGGCCGCGCCCGCGCCGGCGAGGCGCCCGGGCTCTACGACCGCATGGTCGACGCCACCAGCGGCGAGGCCGTCGCCATCCTGTGCACCACCTCGGGCACCACCGCCAACCCGAAGCTGGCGATGCTCGCCGCGGGGCGCGTGCTGCGCCACTGCGCCACCTATCTTTCGTTCGATCCCAAGGGCCCCGACGACGAATACGTCTCGGTGCTGCCGCTGCCGTGGATCATGGAGCAGGTCTACGCGCTCGGCAAAGGCCTGCTGTGCCGGATGAAGGTCAACTTCGTCGAGCACGCCGACACCATGATGAACGACTTCCGGGAGATCGCGCCGACCTTCGTGCTGTTCGCGCCGCGGATCTGGGAATCGATCTCCGCCGACGTCCGCGCCCGGGTGATGGACGCCACCGCGCTGAAGCAGAAGCTGTTCGACGTCGGCATGAAGGCGGGGCTCAACGCGCTCGCCGAGGGCCGCCATTCGGCGTTCGCCGACGCCGTGCTGTTCCGCGCGCTGCGCGACCGGCTCGGCTTCACGCGGCTGCGCTCGGCGGCGACCGGCGGCGCCGCGCTCGGCCCCGACACCTTCCGCTTCTTCCGCGCCATGGGCGTGCCGCTGCGCACGCTGTACGGCCAGACCGAACTGCTCGGCGCCTACACCTTGCACCCGCCCGAGAGCGTCGATCCCGACACCACCGGCATCCCGATGGGCAAGACCATCGAGATCCGCATCGAGAATCCGGATCACAACGGGGTCGGCGAAATCGTGGTGCGCCATCCCAACATGTATCTGGGCTACTACAAGAACCCGGAAGCCTCGGCCGCCGACCTGCGCGACGGCTGGATGCATTCCGGCGACGCCGGCTATTTCAACGCCGGCGGGCAGCTCGTCGTCATCGACCGCATCAAGGATCTCGCCGAGACCACCCGCGGCGACCGCTTCTCGCCGCAATACATCGAGAACAAGCTGAAGTTCTCGCCCTTCATCGCCGAAGCCGTGGTGCTGGGCGACGGCCGCGACCGCCTCGCCGCCATGATCTGCATCCGCTATTCGATCATCTCGAAATGGGCGGAGAAGAACCGCATCACCTTCACCACCTACACCGACCTCGCCTCGCGTCCCGAGGTCTACGCGCTGCTGCGCAAGGAGGTCGAGACCGTCAACGCCACGCTGCCGCCGGCGCAGCGCATCTCCCGCTTCCTGCTGCTGTACAAGGAGCTCGACGCCGACGACGGCGAGCTGACGCGCACCCGCAAGGTGCGCCGCAGCGTCATCAACGAGAAATACGCCGACATCATCGACGCGCTCTACAGCGGCCGGCGCGACATCGCCGTCGACACCGTGATCCGCTTCCAGGACGGCACCACCCAGCGCATCCGCACCACGCTCGCCGTGGTCGAACTCGCGCCGGGTGAACCGCTGGCCCAGGCCGCCGAATAGTTTTTTCAAGGACCCACGCGCCCGATGAACACGCAGCTCCTGATCCAGCTCCTCGTCAACGGCCTCGTGGTCGGCACGCTGTATGGCGTGGTGGCGATGTCGTTCGTGCTGATCTACAAGGCGACCCAGGTCGTGAACTTCGCGCAGGGCGAGCTGCTGCTGGTCGGCGCCTGGGTGTGCTGGGCGCTGCTCACCAAGTACCAGCTGCCGTTCTGGCTCGGCATGCCGATCACGCTGGCGTTCATGTTCGTGTTCGGCATCGTCGTCCAGATGGTGTTCCTGCGGCCGATGGTCGGCGAGCCGATCATCTCGGTGATCATGGTCACCATCGGGCTGTCGACGGTGCTGCAGGCGCTGATGAAGTGGATGTTCGGCGTCAACCCGCAGCCCTTCCCGCAGGTCTTCTCCAGCCAGACCGTCGACTTCATGGGGCTGCGGCTGCAGACCGTCTATGTGCTGAGCCTGGTGGCGTCGCTGGCGATGATGGCCGGCATGGCCTGGTTCTTCCGCGTCTCCAAGTACGGGCTGGCGATGCGCGCCACCGCCTTCAACCAGCAGGTCGCGCAATCGCTCGGCATCTCGGTGAAGAACGTATTTGCGATGGCCTGGGCGATCTCCGCGACGGTATCGGCGGTCGCCGGCATCGTGGTCGCGGTGGTCAACGGGGTTTCGTCGGGGCTGTCCGCCTACGGCATCAAGGTGTTTCCGGCGGTGATCCTCGGCGGGCTCGACAGCATCGCCGGCTCGGTGATCGGCGGCATCATCATCGGCCTTCTGGAAAACGTCGCCCAGTTCATCGACGGCGAATACCTGCACTGGGGCAATTTGTTCGAAGTGGCGCCGTTCTACGTGCTGATCATCATCCTGATGATCAAGCCGTACGGCCTGTTCGGCACCCGCGACATCGAACGGATATGAGAGCGATGATTCATTCACCGACCATGGATCTGATGATTTCGGGACGGACACAGTTGTCCACTTCCCGTCATGGCCGGGCTTGTCACCGCAAGTCGGGTTTATCCGACTTGCGGCTTCAAGAAGAACGCAGCGCGGCGAGAGCCGCGTTGCTACGCCATCCACGTCTTTCTTGCGGAGGCTCAGCAAAGACGTGGATGCCCGCGACAAGCGCGGGCATGACGTCGATAGGTGTTGAGGCGCTTCGGACCTGCGTGCGCCGACGCCCGACTGGGGAGCGCTCGTAAATGGCAGGCCAGTCCCTCATTCCAGCCGGCGATTTCCGCACCTCGTATGCGGCCGACACCACGATTTTCCCGACCACCACCAGCCGCAACGTCGCCATCATCGGCGTCGCGATCGCCGCGCTGGCGCCGTGGCTGGTCGGCAGCTACTGGGTGGCGATCCTGATCCAGATCGGCATGTTCGCCATCGCCACGCTCGGCCTCAACATCCTGGTTGGCTTCACCGGCCAGATTTCGATCGGCCACGCCGCGTTCTTCCTGTTCGGCGCCTTCACCTCCGCCTACCTCTCCAGCAAGCTCGGCGTGCCGGTGTTCTTCGCCATTCCGCTGTCCGGCGTCATCACCGCGCTGGTCGGGCTGATTTTCGGCCTGCCGGCGGCGCGGCTGAAGGGGCTGTATCTGGCGATCGCGACGCTGGCGGCGCAGTATATCCTGCTCGACTTCTTCGCCCGCGCCGACTGGTTCTCCGGCGGCACCACGCCGGCGCTGGCCGAACCGTTCTCGATCTTCGGCTACCAGGTGCACGGCGACCGCCAGTATTTCTACGTGGTGCTCGCCTATCTGGTGGTCAGCTTCATCCTCGTCACCAACCTGATGCGCACGCGCGACGGCCGCGCGCTGGTTGCGGTGCGCGACCACTATCTCTCGGCCGAGATCATGGGCATCAACCTGACCAAATATCGCACCCTCTCCTTCGGCCTCGCCGCCTTCTTCGCCGGCGTCGGCGGCGCGCTGTACGCGCATTATCAGCAGGTGGTCTCCAACGAGGGCTTCGGCATCGACCGCTCGATCCTGTTCCTCGCCATGGTGATCATCGGCGGCACCGGATCGATCATGGGCACGCTGATGGGAACGGCCTTCGTCGTGCTGCTGCCGGAATCGATGCAGTGGATCAGCGCCTCGCTGAAGGGCAGCGCCATCGACCACGCGCTGCAGCTCAACAACAACCTGACTTTTCTGCGCGAGATCGCGGTGGGCGCCATCATCATCCTGTTTCTGGTGTTCGAGCCGGACGGACTCGCGCACCGCTGGCGCCAGATCAAGGCCTACTGGAAGCTCTATCCGTTTTCGCACTGAGGTCGGCTGCGGGTTCGCCCGAGGTCGATGTCTCTCACTATAAAAAATGGAGGATACGCTGATGACCCTGAAGACCCTGCTTTGCTCGGCCGCGTTCGCGGTGCTGCTGTCCGGCGCCGCCGCCGCGCAAACGCCCATCAAGATCGGCCATCTCGCCGATTTCTCCGGCGGCACGTCCGACGTCGGCACCCCGTTCGGCCAGGGCGTCGCCGACGCCTTCGCCTGGATCAACAAGCACGGCGGCGTCGCCGGCACCAAGTTTGACGTCGACACCGTGGACTACGGCTACAAGGTGCCCGCCGCCATCGCGCAGTACAAGAAATGGTCGTCGGGCGGCGACAAGGTCTCCGCCATCGTGGGCTGGGGCACCGGCGACACCGAGGCGCTGACGAGCTTCGTGACGCAGGACCAGATCCCGTATATTTCGGGCTCCTATGCGGCGGCGCTCGCCGACCCCACCGGCGTCAGCGGCAAGGCCAAGGCTGCGCCCTACAACTTCTTCTACGGGCCGACCTATTCGGATGCGCTGCGGGCCGAACTGACCTGGGCGGCGGAGGACTGGAAGGCCAAGGGCAAGCCGGGCAAGCCCAAATTCGTCCACATGGGCGCCAACCATCCCTATCCGAACGCGCCGAAGGCAGCCGGCGAGGCCATGGCGCAAGAGCTTGGCTTCGAGGTGCTGCCGCCGCTGGTGTTCGCGCTTGCGCCGGGCGACTACAGCGCCCAGTGCCTGAGCCTGAAGAGCTCCGGCGCCAACTACGCCTATCTCGGCAACACCGCCGCCTCCAATATCTCGGTGATGAAGGCCTGCAAGGCCGCCGGCGTCGACGTCCAGTTCATGAGCAATGTCTGGGGCATGGACGAGAACGCCGCCAAGGCCGCCGGCGACGCCGCCGACGGCGTCATCTTCCCGCTGCGCACCGCGGTGATCTGGGGCGGCGACGCGCCGGGCATGAAGACGGTGATGGAGATCGGCAAGGTCACCGGGGCCACCGGCTATCGCCCGGTGCACTACATCGCCGGGATCTGCACCGCGTTCTACCTGAAGGATGCGATCGGCTGGGCGGTGGCCCATGGCGGCGCCACCGGCGAGAACGTCGCCAACGGCTTCTACCAGAAGAAGGACTGGGTGCCGGCCGAACTCGCCGGCGTCTGCAGCCCCTCGACCTGGACCGACAAGGACCACCGCGGCACCATGACGGTGAACCTGTATCGCTCCCGCGTGACCGGCCCGACCGATGGCAATCTCGATGACCTGATGGCCAAGGGCGTCATCAAGATCGAGAAGGTCAAGTCGATCGAACTACCGCGCAAGCCCGAATGGCTGGGCTGGTGAGCTGACAACATCGAGATTCCGGGTCCGGCCCTTCGGGCCGTCCCGGAATGACACTGCTTTGATCGGTCATTCCGGGGCGCGCCTAAGGCGCGAACCCGGAATCTCCCCGGAGACCCCCATGCTGCAGCCCGTCCCGCAATCGAACCCATCGCCCTCGCCGGCCACGGCGGCGGCGCCGCTCCTGTCGGTGAAGAACATCGAGGTGGTCTACGACGACGTCATCCTGGTGCTGCGGGGCCTCAGCATCGAGGTGCCGAAGGGCGCCATCGTCGCGCTGCTAGGGGCCAACGGCGCCGGCAAGTCGACGACGCTGAAGGCGATCTCCGGCCTGCTCAAGACCGAGGACGGCGAGGTGACACGCGGCGACATCGTGTTCGACGGCGAGCGCATCAACGGCATCGATCCGGACAAGATCGTGCGCCGCGGCATCTTCCAGGTGATGGAAGGCCGGCGCATCATCTCCGACATGACCTCGCTGGAAAACCTGCGGCTCGGCGCCTTCACCCGCCGCGACCGCGAGGTCGAGTCCGACATCGAGATGGTGTTCAACTATTTCCCGCGCCTGAAGGAACGCACCGGGCTCGCCGGCTATCTCTCGGGCGGCGAGCAGCAGATGCTGGCGATCGGGCGCGCCATGATGGCGCGGCCGAAGATGATCCTGATGGACGAACCGTCGATGGGCCTGTCGCCGCTGCTGGTGAAGGAGGTGTTCGGCATCATCCGCCAGATCAACCGCGACCTCGGCGTCACCATCCTGCTGGTCGAGCAGAACGCCCGCGCCGCGCTGAGCGTGGCGAGCCACGGCTACATCATGGAACAGGGCAAGGTGGTGCTCGACGGCACCGCCTCCGAGCTGCGCGACAACGAGGACGTCAAGGAGTTCTACCTCGGCGGCGCCGGCGACCAGCGCAAGAGCTTCAAGAACCTGAAGAGCTTCAAGCGCCGCAAGCGCTGGCTGTGAGACGGGGCGGTGGACACACCCACCGCCGTCATGCCCGGCCTTGTGCCGGGCATCCACGTCTTCGCAGCCTTGCAACAAGAAAGACGTGGATGGCCGGGACAAGCCCACGCCTGTCCGGCACGGTTTGTGCTTCATGCGGGGCTCATGAGGAGATGAGCGGCGCGGCGCCTTTGGCGGCGCTGGGCGGCGCGTGTTGCGGCGGGGCCGAAGTCGAACCGCGCTTGGTGTGGCT
>JBKQQE010000077.1:0-5584 GCA_052326245.1 Xanthobacteraceae bacterium
CCCGATCAGGCGATTTCACCGATAGCTAGTGCCCGCTTTACGAAGATCGAGACGAGTGGATGCTGCAAGCGGACCACGAACTACGGAAACAAGGTACTGGGCCTCGATCGGAGGTATCCTCATGCTCAGCAAAAGGTCGTTTCTGGGCTTGGCCGCGGCACTCGGCATGGAACGGATCGTTCCGGCTTGCGCCGAGGCCGCGTCGACCCTCGTCTATCCCGGGCATCCGGTGCGCTGGATCGTTCCCTACGCCCCCGGAGGGGCAACGGACGTCATCTCGCGGCTGATCTGCCAGCGGCTGTCGGAGCGGCTGGGCGACGCCTTTGTCGTGGAGAACAAGCCCGGCGCCGGCAGCAATATCGGCACCGAAGCGGTGATCAAGTCGGCCGCGGACGGCCACACGCTGCTCCTGATCAGCACCGCCAACGCCATCAACGCGTCCTTCGACGAGACCATCCCGTTCGATTTCGCCAAGCGCATCGTTCCGGTTGCGGGGCTCGCCCGCATTCCGCTGGTGCTGGTGGTGAACAACGATCTTGCGGTCGCCAGCGTCGCCGACTTCATCGCCTATGCGAAGGCAAATCCGACGAAACTGAGCGCGGCCTCGTCGGGCGTCGGCACCTCGCTGCATTTGTCCGGAGAACTGTTCAAGGCGATGACGGGCACGGATTTCGTGCATGTGCCCTATCGCGGCTCCGCCCCTGCCCTCACCGACCTGATGTCCGGCCAGATTCAATTGATGTTCGACAACGTCACCTCGTCCGTCGAACTGATCCGGGGCGGCCGGATTCGCGCGCTCGGCGTCACCACGGCCGCGCGCAGCGCCATCCTGCCGGACGTGCCGCCGATCGGCGACACCGTCGGGGGATACGAGACCGCGTCATTTTACGGCGTGGGCGCGCCGATCGGCACCCCGCCCGAGATCGTCGCGCTGCTGAACCGCGAGATCAACGCCGCGCTTGCCGACCCCGTGATCGATCGACAACTGGTGCAGCTCGGGGCGATCCCGCTGCGGGGCAGCACCGACGAGTTCGCCGCCATGCTCGGCGCGGAGACCGAGCGATGGCGGCGGATCGTCGCGTTGTCGACCGGCGCTTCACATTGACGGCCGCCGAGATGCACCGGCACGATCGCCACGACGACGCGGCGGATTTGGCCGCACCGGACCGCGCTGAACCTGCCTTCCGTCAGCCGAGCGGCCGCGAGGTGCTGGAGGCATGGACGCGGGCGCTGCAACTGACCGCGACGATCGAGAAGAATCCGCATCGGCTGTTGCCCGACCTGATCGACGCCATCGCCGCCACTCAGGGCGACGCCCCGGCCCTGATCGCCGACGAGGGCTCGATCTCCTATCGATCGCTGTCGCAGCGGGCAAACCGTTACAGCCGCTGGGCGTTGGCCCAGGGCATTGGAATGGGAGATGTGGTCGCGCTGTTGATGCACAATCAGGCCGACTACCTGGCGATCTGGCTCGGCATCAGCCGGATCGGCGGCATCGTGGCCCTCCTGAACGATCAACTGGCCGAACCGGGCTTCGACCACTGCGTCGCGACGGTCCGCCCCCGCCATTTCATCGCGACATCGGAGCTGGCGGCAGCGGCGCTCGGCTGCCGCGGCCGCACCGGGCTTGGCTTCGCGATCTGGAGCCATGGCGACGCGGGTTCCGCGTTCGACCGGATCGACGACGCGGTCGGGCTGCTATCCGCCGAGCCGCTGACGGCGTCCGAGCGGCGGCCGGTCACGGTGTCCGATCGCGCGCTCTATATCTTCACCTCCGGCACCACCGGGATGCCGAAGGCGGCCAATGTCAGCCACCGCAGGATCCTGACCTGGAGTCTGTGGTTTGCGGGCCTGATCGACGTGCAGCCGAGCGACCGGATGTACAATTGCCTGCCGATGCACCACAGCGTCGGCGGGGTGGTCGCGATCGGGTCGCTGCTGGTGCGCGGCGGCTCGGTGGTGCTGCGCCGGAAGTTTTCCGCGCAGGCGTTCTGGGACGAGGTGGTCGGGTTCGACTGCACGCTGTTCCAGTATATCGGCGAACTGTGCCGGTATCTGCTCAAGGCACCGCCCCGCCCCGCCGAGACCCAGCATCGCCTGCGGCTCTGCTGCGGCAACGGCCTGCGTGCCGACGTCTGGGACGCCTTTCGGGCCCGGTTCCGGATTCCGCAAATCCTGGAATTCTACGCGGCCAGCGAGGGAAGCTTCTCGCTGGTGAATCTCGAGGGCAAGCCCGGCGCGATCGGCCGCGTGCCGTTGTTCCTGAGCCACCGCTTTCCCGCGGCAATCGTCAAATTCGATGCGGAACACGAATTGCCGCTGCGCGACAGCCGCGGCTTCTGCATACGCTGCGCCGATGACGAGGTGGGAGAGGCGATCGGGCGGCTCGACAGCGGGTCCGGCGGCGGCTCCCGCTTCGAAGGCTATTCGAACCGCGAGGACACCGAGAACAAGATCCTGCGCGACGTCTTCGCGCCGGGGGACGCCTGGTTTCGCACCGGCGACCTGATGCGCCGCGACAGTGCCAACTTCTTCTACTTCGTCGACCGGATCGGCGATACCTATCGCTGGAAGGGCGAGAATGTTTCGACCCAGGAGGTGACCGCCGCGACGAACGCGTGCGCGGGCGTGCTGGACTCGGCCGTCTACGGGGTCGCGGTGCCATGGGCCGACGGGCGCGCCGGAATGGCCGCCATTGTCGCCGCGACCAATTTCGACGTGGACGGTCTCGCCGGAGAGCTTGCATCGAGGCTTCCGGTCTACGCGCGTCCGCTGTTCGTGCGCCTGTGCGCGTCCCTCGAAGTGACCGCCACGTTCAAATTGCGTCGGCAGGAACTTCAAGCCTCGGGCTTCGACCCGTCCCGCTGCCGGGACCCCCTGTTCATGTATGACCGGGTAACGGGGCGCTACCTCCGCTTCGGCCCCGACGACTTCGCCCGACTGCACCGCGGCGAGATGACGGTGTAGAGGCGTTGACCATGATTGCAGAGCAGCCTTGTTCCGCCACGCGCTGCCGGCGTATCTACGACGATCGACGACCATGGGTTTTGCGCGATGACGATACGGTTAACGATCCTGTCCGAAATCGAGAAGATCGCGCAGGCGCAGAACCGCGCGCTCGGCGTGCTGAGCGATGATCTGCCGCTGAGCCAGTCCGGCTTCGACTCGCTGTGCTTCGCGCTGCTGGTGGCCCGGCTGGAAGACGACCTCGGTCTTGATCCGTTCAGCGCGCCGGACGGCATCGAATTCCCCGTCACCGTCGGCGACTTCGTCAAGCTGTACGAAGATGCAGCCCGCCAAGTCGCCTAGCCTCCGCGCGCTGCTGAGCGCGCAGCAGCTGCGGCCTGACGCCGCCGTGAGCGACGCCCACGACCTCATCGCGCTCGACGACGCTCTCGCCGGGACCTGGATTCGGCATGAGCCGGGCGACCTCGCGGGCCGATCAATCCTGCTGGCAACGCCGGATCAACTGAGCACGGCGCTGGCCCTGATCGAGCTCGACGGCATCGCGTCGCGCCTGATCCTGTGCGCGGGCGACGTCGATCCGAAATATTTCGGCGAGATCGCCGCGACCGGGGCCGCCGACACCGTCATTCACGGCGCCGATGCAACAACGGTGGCGCCGCTTGGCCTCGCCATGGTCGAGGCGAGCCGTCGCCTCGCGCCTCTCGCACGTCGATCGACCGCCACCCGCCGGACCGAGTGGATCCTGTTGACCTCGGGAACAACCGGCGCGCCGAAGCTGGTGCGCCACGACCTCGCCAGCCTGATCGCGCCGATACGCGCCTCGGCGCGGAGCCCGGGCGACACGGTGTGGGCGACGTTTTACGACATCCGGCGCTACGGCGGCCTGCAGATTTTCCTGCGCGCCATGCTGGGCGGATCGAGCATGATCCTGTCCAGCGCGGGCGAAGCGATGGACAGCCATCTGCAGCGGCTGGGCCGGCGCGGTGTCACCCACATCTCCGGAACGCCGTCGCATTGGCGGCGCGTATTGATGAGCGGCGCGGCGCAGGCGATGTCGCCGCGCTATGTCAGGCTGTCGGGCGAGATCGCCGATCAGGCCGTTCTCGACGCCTTGCACGCAACCTATCCCGAGGCAGCGATCTCGCACGCCTACGCATCGACCGAAGCCGGCGTCGGCTTCAACGTGATCGACGGCAGGGAAGGATTTCCGGCCGCGCTGGTCGGCGGCCAGCCACAGGACACCGACGTCGGCATCAAGGTCGAAGACGGCACGCTGCGCATCCGTTCGCCGCGGACGGCCTTCGACTATCTCGGCCCCGGCCACCCCGCGATCCGGGCGGCCGACGGCTTCGTCGACACCGGCGATCTGGTGGAGCTGCGCGGCGACCGCTATGTCTTCATCGGCAGGCGCGGCGGCGTGATCAATGTCGGCGGCCAGAAGGTGCATCCGGAGGAAGTCGAGACCACCATCAACCAGCATCCTGCCGTGCAGATGTCGCTGGTGCGGGCACGTCGGAACCCGATCACCGGAGCGTTGGTCGTCGCCGACGTGGTGGCAAAACCATCCCAGGCCGGGCCGCTGTCCGAGGCCGAGCAGAGCCGTCTCGCGGAGGAGATCCTGGCGCATTGCCGCGGAGCCCTGCGTCCGTACAAGGTCCCTGCCCAGATTCGCTTCGTCCCAAGCCTCACGGTGGCGGCAACGGGCAAGCTGGCGCGCCTGCCATGAGCAACATTGTCGTCACCGGCGGTTCGCGTGGCCTCGGCCTCGCCATTGCGCAACGGCTGGCGCAGGCGGGGCATCAGGTCGTCGCCATCGCGCGCAGCCGGTCGGACGCGTTCGTCGCCGCGGCCCGCGACGCCCCGCCGGACGCCCTGCGGCTGGTGCCGTTCGATCTCAGCGCGACCGACCGCATCCCCGAACTGGCCAAGACCCTGCGCAACGAATTCGGTCCGATCTACGGGCTGGTCAACAATGCCGGCATCGGCAGCAGCGGCATTCTCGCCACCATGGCCACCACCGACATCGAGGCGCTGGTCAGGCTGAACACGATTTCGCCCATCGTCCTGACCAAGCATATCGTGCGCTCGATGATGAGCCACGGCGGCGGCCGCATCGTCAACGTGTCGTCGGTCGCCGCGTTTTCCGGCTACAGCGGCCTGTCCGTGTACAGCGCCACCAAGGCCTCGCTGATCGGCTTCACGAAGTCACTGGCGCGCGAGGTCGGCCAGCTCGGCATCACCGTGAACGCCGTCGCGCCCGGCTTCGTCGATACCGAGATGACGGCCGATCTCGACGACGGCGATCGCGCAACGCTGGCGCGCCGCAGCGCATTGCGGCGGCTGCCCGAAGCCGTCGACGTCGCCAATGCGGTGGAATTCTTCCTGGACGAGCGGTCCCGCAACGTCACCGGGACCGTGCTGACGATCGACGCCGGCAGCACGGCCTAGCGCGCAGCCCCGCGCGGGATTGCGCGCTATTTCTGCGGGCCGGACAACGTGATCTCGCGCTCCGCGCGGAACACGTTGCTGTAGAGATTCGCGATCCACTGCCGGCCGCTGGCGGTGACGTTGAGATAGCGGATCGCGGTCTTGATATGCGGAGCGACGCTGTTCCAGT
>JBKQQE010000078.1:0-2956 GCA_052326245.1 Xanthobacteraceae bacterium
TGCCACACCAACACAGCCTTCCACGAATTTATCGAGAATAAGAACCACCCGAATTGCGAGATAATGTGCATGCTTTCTTTGAGATAGTTTTTCCTTGAGCCAAGGAATTCCGCTTCCAACAACAACCCCCAAAAGCCCGGAGGCCGCCGAGATCAGCGAAGGAACGACTGATTCACTCATATTCGCTAATCTCCGTCGCAAAACTTTTTCAATTCATTTTGCTGCAACCTATCCGCAGATTGCAGCATGCACTCGAAACGATCAAACGGCCCGGATGCGCCTTGTCGCGGCTTGAAGCCAGCGGCGCGCGCCAGCCTCGATCAGCGGCGAAATTTGCCCCCGCACCCTCGCATGATAGGCATTGATCCAGGCGATTTCTTCGGCGTCGAGGAGTTTTGGCTCGATGAGCGCGATGTCGATTGGCGCAAGCGTGATCGTCTCGAAGCCCAGCATCTCGCGCTCAGCGCCAGCGATCTCCTTCTTTTCGCCGACCACCAGATTTTCGATCCTGATTCCCCAATGGCCGGCATGGTAGAATCCCGGCTCATTGGACAGGATCATGCCTGGTTCGAGCCCGGCGGAGCCGAGCTTCGAAATCCGCTGCGGCCCTTCGTGCACCGACAGATAAGAGCCGACGCCATGTCCCGTGCCATGGTCGAAATCGAGGCCCGCCCGCCACAGGGGGGCCCGCGCCAAGGCATCGATTTGGGCGCCGCTGGTGCCTTTGGGAAAAATCGCGCGCGCGATCGCGATATGACCTTTGAGAACGCGGGTGAACCGGTCCCGCATCAAGGCGGTTGGCTTGCCGACCGCGAGGGTGCGCGTGATGTCGGTCGTGCCATCCTCATATTGACCGCCGGAATCAATCAAAAATATCCCTTTGCGGATCTTCGCATTGGTTTTGACCGTCACGCGATAATGCGGAATGGCGGCATTGGCGCCAGCAGCGGCGATCGAGGGAAACGACACATCCTTCAGTCTATGCGTGTCGCGGCGGAATGTTTCGAGCGCTTGCGCCGCCTCGATCTCGGTCAGCTTGCCGCCCGGCGCATGGACCGAAAACCAGTGCAGAAAGCGGACCATCGCGGCGCCATCCCGCAGTTGCGCCGCTCGCGCACCGGCGAGCTCGGCCGCATTTTTGCGCGCCTTCATCAAGACGATTGGGTCGCTGCCGAATTCGCAAACACCGCCCGCATGCTTAAAGATTTGGGTGAGCTTGGCTGGCACGGTTGCGGAATCAAACTGGACTTTCTTGCCCGCTTTGCCAAGCGCTTCGAGATCGGGCACGAGGCGGTCCGGCTCTTCAATGCCGGCGAGGCCTGCAAGCTTATCGCGCACATCATTGTCGAGCTTTCGCGCATCGGCATAAAGACGCGGCTCTAGCAAACCCTCCAGGGCATTCGGCCACAGGCCCTGAGTGTCCGCTCAGGTGCGCTGGGCTCGCAGCAGGTGTGTCGTGCCGGACACGCCCTTGAGCTCGATCGGACCGATGTCCGCGAACGCGATCCCGGTCTCCTGGGAGGCATCGGCGACCGCCTGGCTGACCAGCACCTCGCCGGGCCGCGCATAGTGGGCGATGCGTGCGCTGACGTTGACGGTCTGGCCGAAGTAGTCGCCCGCTTGGAAGAGGACGGGCCCCGCGTGCAGGCCGACGTGCGCCGGTGGCAGCCCCGCGGCCGCCAGCCCGTCCACCATCTCGAGGGCGGCCCGCACGCCCGGGCCCGGGTCGCGGAAGTAGAGCATCACCCCGTCGCCCAGCCACTTGATCGGCTTGCCGCCGTGCCGCAGCGAGCTGCGCTCCACGAGGCGTGCGAGCGTGGCCGCCAGGTCCGCGGCGGCATCGTCCGCGCTCCTGAGTGAGGCGCGTGTAGCCGGTGATATCGAGAAAGCAGATCGCCGGCGGTCGCTCGAGGCGGCTGTGGAGCCCCGCCTGCGCCAGCAGCACCTCGAAGCCTTCGATCAGGTTGGCGGTCCAGGCGCGCGCCTGCTGGGCGTGGTACATGGCCAGGACAGCTTGTTCCGCGAGTGGGGTACTCCGATCGGCGAACTCCGCGTTGGCCATCTCCTCCGCGCCATGGCCCGCGGCCACAGCCGGCGCGATCACCTCGGAGTACCACCAGGCGGCCTCCGCTTCGGTGATCCGACGGGTGCTGTCGCCGTGAACGCGGAGCAGCCGCTCGATGGCGATCGGCCGAAATCCGGCGGAGACCTGCAGCTCAAGGAAGGGCACGATCCCCATCTCGTCCTCGCGCAGCCGATCGTCGGGTGACGGTTGCGCCATGCCGATCGCTTCGCGCACGGCCATGAGCAGCTCGAGCGGGATGCCGGTCCGCTCGCTGACCTGGCGGAACGTCTCGGGGGCCAGGGCGGCGAATCGCTCGTAGGCCGCAGCGTCGAGGAAGGCGAGGGAGAGCGCGCCGCGCTCGATCGCTGCCGCCACACCGTCGAGCGGAATGCCAGCATCCTCGAGCGACTTGACCATCGACACGCGGCGCACGTCGCCCGGTGAGAAGCGATCCGGATGCTGCGAGCCGAGAATGCCAAGATCCACCAGCCGATCGAAGTAGGCGGGCTCGACTGCGGCCCGGCCAGCGGCCTCCTCGGGTGTGTACCAGACCATTGCGATAGCCTACCCCGGCCTGTTGCGGCCTGGTCCCCCAGAGCCATGGTGGGGGCTGGGCCGTGGCCGGCCAGCCGCTCCGCGCGGGTGCGGCGGGACCTGGCGCCGCGGCGCCAGATCGTGGCGGGCTGAGCTAGCCTCCTCTTGGCGCCTTGTCACCATCTCGCCATCGTGTCCAGCGGGCCGGCCCCCCCACGCACCCCGGTTCCCTGCTGGCCATCGACTACCTATTAGGCAGGAAGAGCCGCCGTGATTCGCCCAACCCGCTCCGAATTGGCGATCGCGTCGATCTCCACGATCCTCCCGCCGACGACGGTGAAGCCCATGCTGGCGAAC
>JBKQQE010000079.1:0-11395 GCA_052326245.1 Xanthobacteraceae bacterium
CGACGCCGGCGGGGATGGAGGCGCGCGCGAGCCGGCCGCCGATCCGCGGCGAATGCCGGATCGCGGCATAGAGCTGGCCGGCCTCGCGGGTGTCGATGCCGTATCTGGTCTGGCCTTGCACTTTCGGCGGCACGTCGAAGCGCGGCGCGCCGCGGCCGACATAGTCGCCGACGGCAAGCTCCGGCACCGCGATCTCGCGCGGGCTGAGCCCGGCGGCCTCAGCGGCGAGCTCGCCATAGGTAGCGCGCCTGCCGTCGGGGGCGGCGATCGCGCCGCCGGCGATCTTCAGCGTCTCAACCGGCGTGTTGAAGCGCGCGGCCGCGGCGCGCGCCAGCGCGTCGAGCGCCGAGGCGGCAGCGGCGCGGATCGGGGCGGTGATGTTGCGCGTCGAGGTCGAGCCGCCGGTGGCCTGCAGCCCGAGCGCGCGCACCAGCTTGTCGAAGGTCCACAGCGTGGCGCGCTGCGCGCCGCTGAGCGCGGCGTCGTCCATCGGCAGGCCGTCGAGCAGCATCACCGGGTTGGCGTAGCGCGCGTCGATCGGCGCCGGCGCGGCGCGCACCGCATCGGGAGCGACCTTCAACCCCTCGGCGGCGAGCAGCACGGCGAGCGCGTAGATGCCCTGCCCCATGTCCTGGTGCGGCACCACCACCTCGATCCCGCCGTCGCGCGCGATCCGAAGCCAGGCGCCGAAGCTCGCCTCGCCCTCGCCGGCCGGCAGCTTGTAGCCGTCGATGGTTTTCAGGCGCCAGGCCAGCGCGCCGGCGCCGACCAGGAGGCCGCCGCCGACCACGCCGGCGAAAGCCAGGAACGTGCGGCGCGCGATCTTGCCCGCGCGCAAGGGCTTGCGCTCGGAAGACTTGCGCTCGGAAGACTTGCGGTCGTCGCTCATTGCGCGCTCCCCTGCTTCTGCGGCGCGCCGTTCAGCGCCAGCAGCGCGTGACCGACCGCGGCGCGGATCGCGTCATAGGTGCCGCAGCGGCAGATGTTGGTGAGCTGCGACAGCACGGTGTCGCGGCTCTGCTTCGGATCGGCGGCGATGATGCTGGTGGCCGCCATCACGAAGCCCGGCTGGCAGTAGCCGCATTGCGGCGCCTGCGCCTTGATCCAGCCGTCGATCACCGCCCGCGCCACCGAACCGTCGAGCCCTTCGATGGTGGTGACGCTCTTGCCGGCGACGTCGCCGACCGGGGCCTGGCAGGAGCGCCGCTGCTGGCCGTCGACGATGACGGTGCAGGCGCCGCACAGCCCCGCGCCGCAGCCGAACTTGACGCCGACGAGGTTCTTCTCGTCGCGCAGCGCCCACAGCAAGGGGGTTTCCCTCGGGCTTGCCAGCGACGCCGGCCGCCCGTTGAGTGTCAGGTCCACGCTCATCGATCCGTCCGATTCTGCTGGTGTTGGCGTATGCGTTGGCGTTGATATGCTGACCGACACGCGCCGGGCAGATTGCAAATATGGCATCTAATGTGCGCTCGATCGGCCGGTTCGACAAGGCCCCGCCGCGGTAGGGGTGTCGCGGCGGCGCGCGCGACGGAACCAGCGCACTTGCGGCGCGCGGCGCGTTGCGGCTTTATGCGACGCAGGTAGTCGACTCTCTCCCGCATCCTCGAGCACGCGAACAGCCCTGGTCATGGCCCCGCTTGACGACGGCAAAACCAAGCCGGCACCGCGCCCCGCGGCGCGGTCGTCGCATCACGGCATCGCCGCCGAACTGGTCGCGGTGCTGGTGGCCGTCACCGGCGGCGAACCGCGCGTCCTGACGATCCAGGATCAGCGCGCGCTGCCCTCGGGGCCTTTCGAACTGGCGCACCGTTCGCTGCAATCGGGGCTGCGCGCCTGGGTGGAGCGGCAGACACGGCTGCCGCTCGGCTATGTCGAGCAGCTCTATACGTTTGCCGACCGCGACCGTGCCGGCAGCGACGCGCAGCACGTCATCTCGGTGAGCTATCTCGGCCTAACCCGGGAACAGCCGGCGTCCGGCGAATACCAGGCGAGCTGGCAGAGCTGGTACGCCTATTTCCCCTGGGAGGATCATCGCGGCGGCGCCCCGGCGCTGATCGAGAAGACGCTGCGGTCCGGCCTCAACGCCTGGGCGACGGCGACGCCGGACCGCACCGCCCGCGCCGCGCGCCGCCAGCGCGCCGCGATGCTGTTCGGCCTCGACGAGCAGCCCTGGAACGAGGAACTGGTGCTGCAGCGCTACGAGCTGTTGTACGAGGCGCGGCTGATCCCGGAGGCGCTGCGCGACCATCCGGCCACGGCGGCATCGGACAAGGCCGCGCCCGGCCGCGCCATGGTGCTCGACCACCGGCGCATTCTCGCCACCGCCATCGCCAGGCTGCGCGCCAAGATCAAATATCACCCCGTGGTGTTCGAACTGATGCCCGACACCTTCACGCTGCTGCAACTGCAGCGCTGCTTCGAGGCGCTGGCCGGACGGCTTCTCTACAAGCAGAATTTCCGCCGCCTGGTCGAACAGCAGGAACTGGTGGAGGAGACCGGCGAGATGAGCCAGGACACCGGCGGTCGCCCGGCGAAACTGTTCCGGTTCCGCCGCGCGGTGTTCGCGCAGCGCGCCATCGCCGGGAGCAAGCTGCCGCTTTCCACTTGACAAGACTTATACTCAATACCATCATAAGGTATGTACTCAACTGGAGTATATCTTGTGATGCCCACGCCGGAACTGCGGCCGTCCGATCGGCTCTATGAAAAAGTGCGCCAGGCGATCCCGGCGATCGAATGGCCGGCGTTCGCCGACGACATCGACGCCATCATGGCGCTGAAGCGCGCCCGCAACGCGGTGATCCTCGCCCACAACTACCAGACCCCGGAGATCTTCCACTGCGTCGCCGACATCGTCGGCGACAGCCTGGCGCTGGCCCGCGAAGCCATGCACGTCGACGCCGACGTCATCGTTCTCGCCGGCGTCCACTTCATGGCCGAGACCGCCAAGCTGCTCAACCCGGCGAAGACGGTGCTGATCCCCGATCGCGGCGCCGGCTGCTCGCTGGCGGATTCGATCACGCCGGCCGACGTCCGGCTGCTGCGGCAGCGCCATCCGGGCGTGCCGGTGGTGACCTACGTCAACACCTCCGCGGCGGTGAAAGCCGAATCCGACATCTGCTGCACCTCCGGCAACGCCAAAGCCGTCATTGAATCGCTGGGCGTCGATCGCGTCATCATGCTGCCCGACGAATATCTCGCCCGCAACGTCGCCGCCGGGACCCACGTCAAGGTGATCACCTGGACCGGCCACTGCGAGGTGCATGAGCGCTTCAGCGCGGCGGAAGTGCGGCAGCTGCGCGAGGACCATCCCGGCGTCGTCGTGCTGGCGCACCCGGAATGCCCGCCGGACGTGCTGGCGGAGGCGGATTTCGCCGGCTCGACCGCGGCCATGTCCGCCTATGTCGGCACGCGGCGGCCGCCCCGCGTCGTGCTGCTGACCGAGTGCTCCATGAGCGACAACGTCGCGGTGCAGTATCCGGAGCTTGACTTCATTCGCCCCTGCAACCTGTGCCCGCACATGAAGCGGATCACGCTTGCCAACATCCGCCGGGCGCTGGAGACCATGCGGCACCAGGTCAGCATCGACGACGCCGTCGCCGCGCCGGCGCGGCGGGCGGTGGAACGCATGCTGGCGGTGCGATGAGCGCGTGCTGCGATACCGATGGCGCCGTCGTCGTCATCGGCGGCGGGCTTGCCGGGCTGACGACGGCGCTCGCGCTTTCGCCGCAGCCGGTGCTGCTGCTGACCCGCGCGCCGCTGGGCTTCGAGGCGTCGAGCGCGCTCGCCCAAGGCGGCATCGCCGCCGCGCTCGGCGCCGACGACGACACCTCGCTGCATCTGGCGGATACGCTTGCCGCCGGCGACGGCCTCTGCGACGAAGCCGTCGCCGCCGCAATCCTCGCCGCGGCTCCCGCAGCGATCGACCGGCTGGCGCGGCTCGGCGTGGCGTTCGACCGCGACGCCGACGGCCAGATCGCGCTGGGGCTCGAGGCCGCGCATTCGCGCCGCCGCATCGTGCACGCCGGCGGCGACGCCAGCGGCCGGGGCATCATCCGGGCCCTGACCCGCAAGGTCTATGAGGCCGCGTCGATCACGGTGTGTGAAGCCACCACCGCGCGGCGTCTGATCGTCGACGAAAACGCGGTGACCGGCCTCGTTTGCGAGGCCGGGCGCGGGACGGTGACGCTGGCCGCCGATCGCGTCGTCATCGCCACCGGCGGCATCGGCGGCCTGTTCCTGCACGGCACCAATCCCGCCGGATCGTTCGGCCAGGGCCTGGCGCTGGCCGCGCGCGCCGGCGCCGTCATGGCCGACCTCGAATTCATCCAGTTCCATCCCACCGCGCTGGACGGCGGCACGTTGCCGCTGCGGCTCGTCAGCGAGGCGGTGCGCGGCGAAGGCGCGATCCTGGTGGATGAAACCGGCGACCGCTTCATGGCCAATGCGCCCGGCGCCGAACTGGCCCCGCGCGACGTCGTTGCGCGCGCGGTCTGGCGCCATATGGCGGCGGGGCATCGCGTCTTTCTCGACGCGCGCAACGTCGAGGGCCTCGACGTCGCCCGACGCTTTCCGACCGTCACCACACTGTGTCGCGAGGCCGGCATCGATCCGGTGACGCAGCCGATCCCGATCCGCCCCGCCGCGCATTATCACATGGGCGGCATTGCCGTGGACCGGCGCGGCCGCACCTCCGTGCAGGGTCTGTGGGCCTGCGGCGAAGTCGCCTGCACCGGACTTCATGGCGCCAACCGCCTCGCCAGCAACTCGCTGCTGGAGGCGGCGGTGTGCGGCGGCTGGGCGGCGCGGGATGTCGCCGCCACCGCCCACGTCCGGCGGCGTACGCCCGCGGTCCTTGCCGCGGCTGCCGGCAGCGACCCGACCCTGGTGCGTCCCATCCTGTCGCGCGCCGCCGGCGTCTTGCGCGACGCCGACGGCCTGCGGTACGCCGCGCGCGCGCTCTACCCGCTGGCGGTGTCGCAGCAGGCGGCGAGCGATCCCGCGGTCGTCGGCCTGATGATCGTGATCGCCGCCTTGCGGCGCGAGGAAAGCCGCGGCGCCCATGCCCGCACCGATTGTCCGGATCGCGCGCCAGCCGCGCGGCACTCGACGCTCTCCCTCGACGAGGCGCTGGCCGCCGCGCGGGACTGCGTCCCGGAGCTCGTTATATCATTTGGAGAAACCCGATGACGCCCCCACCCCTGCCCCGCATCCTGATCGAGCCGCTGGTGCGCATGGCCTTGCTGGAAGACCTCGGCCGCGCCGGCGATCTCACCACCGACGCCATCGTGCCGGCCGGCCACCAGGCGACCACGCTCCTGGTGGCGCGCCAGGCGGGCGTGATCGCCGGGCTCGAACTCGCGCGGCTCGCCTTCCAGCTGATCGATCCGGCGATCGAGATGCAGATCGAACGCGACGACGGCACCGCCGTCACGCCGGGCGACGTCATCGCCGCCGTCGGCGGCCTCGCACGCGGCATCCTGACCGCGGAGCGCGTGGCGCTGAACTTCCTGTGTCGCCTGAGCGGCATCGCCACCGCGACGGCAAGCGTCGTCGCCGCCGTCGCAGGCACCAAGGCGAAGATCGTCTGCACCCGCAAGACCACGCCGGGGCTGCGGGCGATCGAGAAATACGCGGTCCGCGTCGGCGGCGGCAGCAACCACCGGTTCGGCCTCGACGACGCGGTGCTCATCAAGGACAACCACGTCGCCATCGCCGGCGGCGTGACCGAGGCGCTCAGGCGCGCCAAAAGCGGCGTCGGTCACCTGGTGAAGGTCGAACTCGAGGTCGATACCCTCGATCAGCTGCGCGAGGCGCTCGATCACGGCGTCGATGCGGTGCTGCTCGACAACATGGATACCGCGACGCTGGCGAGGGCGGTCGCGATGGTCGCGGGCCGGGCGGTGACGGAGGCCTCGGGCCGGATCACGCCCGCGACGGCGCCCGCGATCGCCGCCACCGCCGTCGACCTGATCTCGATCGGCTGGCTCACGCACAGCGTCGGCATTCTCGACATCGGGCTCGATTTCAAGAATTGAGCAGGGCGGGGCGCGCGGCCAGCGCGCGTCTGTTCACGCCGCGCGCGCCTCATCGTTCTGCGTCATCGCCCGGCCGAAGCACCGGGCGATCCAGTAGACCGCAGCGGCCTCCCGCGTCACGTTGCGAATGTAATAATCGCGTCGCATTTGATCGACAGACTGGCTGCAATTTAAACGCGACGGGCGTTTCAGCAGCCGATCGGGAGTCCGATTAAATGAAGACCGCATTTCTCGCCGCGCCTGTCGCGATCGCCGCGGCGGTCATGCCGGGCCATGCGGTTGCCATGCCCCTGACCAGCGATCTGCTGACCGACTTCAACGCCATCGTCGGCAACTTCAGCTCGACCTCGGACACCGAGGGCGCGGTCATCATCGGCGGCAACCTCTCCGGCAACAGCACGACCTTCGACACCCATGCCGTGCATCCGTCCGCGACCGTCGGCGGCTTCGGCGACGTCAACGTCTACGGCAACAGCTCGGGCGGCCCGTACAACGTCAACAATCTCTCGGTCAAGGTCGCGACGCCGAAACAGACCGCGACATTCTCCGGCGGGAGCGTGGCCTACAATGCCACGCTGCCGTATTCCTACGCCGGCATCTCGGGTCAGCTCACCGCGCTCTCGACCAGCCTGTCGACGCTCAAGACCACGACGGGATCGAGCCTGTCGAACTCGGTGTTCACGGCTGGGCCGGTCAACGGCGTCGCGGTGCTCGACCTCACCGGCGCCCAGCTCGAGGCGATCGGCAACCCGAGCTTCAAGCTCAACGGCGCGCAACTGCTGATCATCAACGTCAATGCCAACAGCTACGCCACGGTCTCGGGCCAGAATTTCAACGATGCCGGGATCGCGTCCCACATCCTGTGGAATTTCTACGACGCCAGCAGCGTGAATTTCGGCGTCGAATTCGGCGGCACGGTGCTGGCGCCCGACGCCCACGTCACCAATTCGTCGCCCATCGACGGCACCCTGTACGCGTCGTCCTTTGCCGGCAACGGCGAGCTGCATGTCGCTCCGCTGTCGGACGCGGCGTTCCTGAACACCGTGCAGGCCGTTCCCGAGCCGGCGACCTGGATGATGCTGATCGCGGGCTTCGCCGGCCTGGGTGTCATGGCCGGCCGCGGCCGAAGCCGGCCGGCCGTTCGTACGGCGTGATCGCCCGGACCGCCGCCGCCGCAGATCATCTCCTCGCCTGCGGCGCTTCAACGCCCGCACGATCCACGCTAGAACCGTGCCGACCCTCCTGCCGCCTCGCGGGAAGTGGGGGCACGACAGCGCGTGGAGCATGCAATGGAACAACGGCGTCTCGGTTCTTCTTCCCTTCTGATCCCGCCGCTGGTGTTCGGCGGCAACGTGTTCGGCTGGTCGGCGGACGAGGCGACAAGCTTCCGGCTGCTCGACAGGCTGGCCGAGGCCGGGCTGACGGCGATCGACACCGCCGACGTCTATTCGCGCTGGGTGCCGGGACATCAGGGCGGCGAGTCCGAGACCATCATCGGCCGCTGGCTCAAGCGACGCGGCAAGCGCGACGACCTGGTGATCATGACCAAGGTGGGCATGGAGATGCCCGGCCGCGGCAAGGGTCTCGCGCCCGACTGGATCAGGCGCTCGGTCGAGGACTCGCTGCAGCGGCTGCAGACCGACTACATCGATCTCTACCAGGCCCATCAGGACGACCCGGCGACGCCGCTGCCCGAGACGCTGGCGGCCTTCGCCGAGTTGATCCGCGCGGGCAAGGTGCGCGCCATCGGCGCCTCCAACTACAGCGCCGCGCGGCTGGAAGCGGCGCTGGCGGCGAGCGACGCCGGCGGCCTGCCGCGCTATGTCTCGCTGCAGCCGCACTACAACCTCCTGGAACGGCCGTTGTTCGAGGACGCGCTGGAGGCGGTGTGCCTCAAGCACAAGCTCGGCGTCATTCCCTACTACTCGCTCGCCAGCGGCTTCCTGAGCGGCAAGTACCGGTCCGCAGGCGATCTCGACAAGAGCGCCGCGCGCGGCCGTGCGGTGGCGAAATATCTGGATGGCAAGGGCCCGAATGTGCTGGCCGCGCTCGACGAGGTCGCCGCGGCCGCCGCGGCGACGCCGGCGCAGGTGGCGCTGGCCTGGCTGATGGCGCGTCCCAGCATCACCGCGCCGATCGCCAGCGCGTCGAAGCCCGAGCAGCTGAACGATCTGGTCAAGGCCGCGACGCTGAAGCTCTCCGCCGCGCAGATCGCGGCGCTCGATGCGGCGAGCGCCGGTTGAAAGGCCGGAGCGGAACGAGCGCACCGAGATCAGCGTGACGCCAAACCGCTGACCGACCCGTTGGATCCGCCCGCGATCAGCTGACCACGGGCAGGACTTTGAAAACTGACCAAGTCTCGCTTGTATCGCGACTTCGCTCCGGAAACGCGCCGACGGCCGGTCACGCCCATTCAAGAACCACTATTTCGACCCGGCCTGAGGGGGCTTCGCCCTTGATCCGGGACAACCGGCAGCCTTGCGGCTGCCATACATTGGTACTAATGCAGAGCAAATACCGGTCGTGGAGATCGCCTTGAACCGCTTACCTCGTTGCGCGCGCTTGATAATCGCACTGCCCGCCGTCGCGATCATGATCGCCGGCTGTGCGAATTCGCGCACCACCGCGACCAATGATACCGCCAATGCCCAGGCGTCCAGCGACGCCACCCCGTCGCGGCCGCCCCCCGTCAATCCGGCCGGTTACGGCATGTCGGGTGCCGGATACACCACCGACGTGGTCACCGCGCTCCGCGACAGCCTGCGCGACGACCGGGCGACGCCCGCACCCGTGGCCGTGGTAGCGGCGGGTCCGGTGCAGCCAGGCCAGCCGGCGCCGACCGCCGTCCCGGTGCCGCAGGGCCAGGCCACCGCTGCCGCCGGCCCGGTCCCGCAGCAACCGGCCGAGCCGTCCTACATCGCGGCCTACGGCGTGCCCAGCAACGGCAACACCACCGACCTGGTCACCGAACTGTTCGGGCCGAGAAAGTCGCAGCAGCCACAGCAATAGAATAGTCGGGCGTCCGATCGCACGGCTGCGGCGACGATGGCGTCGCAACGACAGCGTGTCGCGCGCCGTGCTTAATGCGGTGCTGCGGCACGCCCAGCATCGATTTTCGGGACGGTGGCGCCCATCTGGCGCACCGACGCCTGGCCTGCTTCCTTTCGCAATCGCAGTCGACGCTAGAACGGCTGAGCGACGCGCAGCGTGATCTTCTGCTCGACGTCGGTTGCGCTGAACGTCAGCTTTGACTGGTTCGCCAACTTCGCCACCGCTTCCGCCGTCAACGCCTCCGTCGCCGGCTGGCTGGCTGGCACAGCCCGCCGTAAGCGTTGCGACCAGGATGGCGAGTGTTCGCATGTCGCCCGCCGGAAACTCAGTGCTTGCCCTTGTGCAGGGTGACCCCGTCCTCTTTCAGGTCCCTGATGTCGTTGCTGCATCGCGCTTGTCTGGACCGCCGGCCGGCGTCTCGCTAGCCTGAGCTGGTTCACCACTGGGGATGATGCGATGCTCAAGCGTGCGCTCTCGACGTCCACCTTGCTGTTCGCCGCAGCGCTGCTGCTCGCCGTCGCCGCCAACGCGACCGGCGCCGCCGCGCTGCAGATCGTCGCGCTCGGCGCCAGCAATACCGAAGGCTATGGCGTCGGGTCCGACGCGGCCTGGCCGGCCCGGCTGCAGGCGATGCTGCGCGCCAGGGGCTATCAGGCCACCGTTGCCAATGCCGGGATCAGCGGCGACACCACGGCGGGCATGCTGTCGCGGCTCGATTCGGCGGTGCCGGGCGGGACGCAAATCGTCGTCTATGCCATCTACGACTACAACGACACCCGCAAGGGCATCAGCCCCGCGGAGCACGCCGCCAACGTGCAGAAGATCCTCGCCCTGCTCCACGCCCGGCACATCAAGACGATCGCGGCGGCCCAGTATTTTTCCGGCCTGCCGCGGCAGTCCGACGGCATCCACCTGACCGCCGAGGGCCACGCCGCCTTCGCCGCGCGCGTGCTGCCGCAGGTCATCGCCGCCGCCGGGCATCGTTGAGGCGGGCGCGTCGTCTTCTCCGGGCGACGCTATTTCTCGATGCGATTATGGAGCTGCCAGAAGCGGAGCGTTCGCTGCGCGGTTTCGACCGACAGTTTCTCAAAATCCCTCTTCGCGACCGACAGGGTGCGCGCGTCGATGGCCGCTTTCACCGGCCGGTAGCGCAGGATCGGCTCGGCGGCAGACCAGTTCAGCCCACTGGCCTTGCAGGGAATGAGCACGAGGTCGACGCGAGGGCCCTCGAGCACGCGCGCAATCAGGTTGGCCGGCGAGGCGCTCAGGATCCCCAGCGCCGCGGCCACCTCGTCGAATTGCCTCGCCACGGCGAACTTGATCACCGCGCCACCGTCCAGCTCCCCGTTTTCCTTCAGCAGCCTGACCAGCGCTTCGGACCGGCTCAAGTCACGCGCGGAAGGGTCGGCTTCGGTGGCGGCCTCGGCGATCGCGTTCATCACCTGCCGGATCTTGTCCTGAAGCTCGGCGGGCGCAATCGCCATCAGCTTGGCGCGAACGGCCTCGGTCGCGCGCTGCAGCAGGTCGAGGAGGAGTTTCTGGGGCAGGTCTGTCCTGAGGCCCACGACTTCGGCAAGCTGGTCGTCCGCATCCGTCCGCGCGACGAGATTGGAGTAGCCGGCGACGGAAAAGCACGCGCCGGCGTTGCCCGCAAGCTTGCGAATGACCCGGCCCTCGCCGCGGTCGAGGATGACGTCGGTGACGGTATCCGGCAGGTTGGCCCGACCGGAAATCGCGAACAGATGGTCCTGGCCCTTGGTGCGCGAGATTTCGATCAGGTCGCCGGTCCGCAGCCGGGTCGACTGGGCCAGCACGCTGCCCGCCACGACGATCTCGTCGTCGCGGGCGAGTCGCTGAATCACCTCGATCGGCGCGTAGTCGTTGGGCGCAAGCAACGCACTCAGCTCGGCCCGCGCCCGGGTCTCGACCCGCGCCACGAGAAGACAGAGCACGTCGTCGAAGACCTTGACCTGATCTTCGCTCAACCGCGCGGCGTCATTGAGGAACAGATCGGTCACCTGCCGCAGCGTTTGAACGCGCCTTGCGGAGGGGCCGCGCTGGATGGCCTCCTCCAGTTCGGCGATGACGGATTGTTGGGCGGCCGACTGCATCATTGGCTCCAGAAAAACCCGGGGCACGCTGTCCTGGTCGGCGACGACGACATCGTTAACGGGTTCATCAGTAACCAAACGTTACCCCGGATCCGTTAAACCATCGCTGCATGAACCTCCCGCATTTTCCGCATCGCCGACGGGCTGGTGTGGTGGTTCAGAAATTCGCTTCATCATTGCAGCGACCTCTCAAAG
>JBKQQE010000080.1:0-9056 GCA_052326245.1 Xanthobacteraceae bacterium
CCCGCCGAAGGGTTCGCCGGCGCCGACGCCGCCCAATGGCGGGCCGGGCAACCTCCCGCCGTACTGAGCGGCGTGACGGCGGCACCCTGGCGCGGCGGTTGGGCTTGCAGCGACAGCCCTACGGCGCTGTCGGTCCGCGGCGCTGCGTCCATTTCCTATGGGCGCCGCGGCGACGACCGTGCGATCCAGATCACCGCTGTGGGGTGCGTCGCAACGACGGTAATTGAGCGGTGCCGGCTCAGGTTGAGCTAAAGGATTTGTTCAGCACAATGTTGCATCATTATCAAATGATCAATGGATGAGCGCTCGTTCTGCGAGCCGCTCGCAAGTAATTTCTGCGCTGCACTCCGGCTGCTGCTCGCCGGCATTTTGGAAGTGTTTGCAATGCGATTGCCCTGGATGCGTGGACCGGTTTCCTTCGGCCTGCGGACGCAGATTCTCACCCTTGGTCTCAGCGGCGTGGTGGTTCTCGGGCTGCTGTCGTTCGGCGGCCGCGAGATCGAGCGGCGCAGCGAACGCGCCGCCGAGCGCTTCGAGACGCTGGCGGCACTCACCGCCCAGGTCGGCGAAGGCATCCTGCAGGGGCGTCAGGTCGCAACCGAATTCCTGCAAAAGCCCGACGACAAGAAGATCGCGCTGCACGATGAATTCCTCGGCGCCGCCCGCGGCGGCCTCGAGGCGATTGAGAGCATCGTCGCGGCGCTGCCGGACGGCGATCCGCTGCGCCAGGCGTCGGCCTTCCGCGCCGGCATCAACATGTACGCGACCCGATTCACCAATGTAGTGGCGGCCCAGCGCAACATGGGGTTCAACGAGAACGTCGGCCTTCAGGGCAAGCTGCGCGCGGCGGTGCACGCGGTCGAGGACGAGCTGAAAGCCTCGTCGCAGCAGCGGCTGACGATCCTGATGCTGATGATGCGGCGCCATGAAAAGGATTTCATGCTGCGCGGCGACGAGAAATACGGCGACGAGCTGCAGAAGCGGGCGCAGGAATTCAACGCCGCGCTCGACGATGCGGAGATGCCGGATGCCGCCAAGGCCGGCATCAGGAAGCTGATCGAAACCTACCGGATGAGCTTCCTCGGCTACGTCGCGGGGCAGAGCGCGCTGTCGGAAGAGGCCACCGACCTGACCCAGATCTTCGGCCGGCTGCGGCCGCTGCTGTTCGCCGTGCGGCAGGCCGCCGACGCGCGCGTAGCGGCGGCGCGGGCCGAGCTTTCGACGCTGCGGCAGGGCGTGCTGTGGGCGACGGCGGGGATCATCGCGCTGGTGGCGGTGATCACCGTGCTGGTCGGCCGCGCGCTGTCGCGGCCACTGATCGCGATGACGCGCGAAATGGACCGCCTGGCCGCGGGCGATCTCGACGCCGACGTGGTGCAGTGGCGGCGCCGCGACGAGATCGGCACCATCTCGCGCGCGCTCGCGGTGTTCCAGGACAAGCTGCGCGACAACCGGCGGCTCGCCGCCGAGCGGCGCGAAGCCGAGCAGCGCGCCGAAGCGGTGCGCCGCGCCGCGATGCTGCAGGTCGCCGATGGCTTCCAGTCCACCGTCGGCAAGATCATCGAGACCGTGTCGTCCACGGCCTCCGAGATCGAGCTGGCGGCGGTCGGGCTGAGCCGCACCGCGGAATCGACCCAGTCGCTCTCGGCCGCCGTCGCCGCGGCGTCGGAACAATCCTCGGCCAACGTGCAGTCGGTGGCGGCGGCGTCGGAACAGATGGCGTCGTCGGTGGCCGAGATCGGCCGCCAGGTGCGGGAATCGCACAAGGTCGCCGGCACCGCGGTGGATCAGGTCGAGGCCACCAACGCGCGCATCGGCGAATTGACCCGCGCCGCCGGTCGCATCGGCGAGGTGGTCCGGCTGATCGCCGCGGTCGCGCAGCAGACCAACCTGCTCGCGCTCAACGCCACCATCGAGGCGGCGCGCGCCGGCGAGGCCGGCCGCGGCTTCAGCGTGGTGGCGAGCGAGGTCAAGGCGCTGGCGACGCAGACCGCGCGCGCGACCGAGGAGATCACCACGCAGATCGCCGGGATGCAGTCGGCCACCGAACTGTCGGTGGCGTCGATCCGCGATATCGCCGCCACCATCGGCCAGATCCAGCAGATCTCCTCGGCCATCGCCGGCGCGGTCGAGCAGCAGGGCACGGCGACCCAGGAGATCTCGCACAACGTGCACCAGGCGGCGCAGGGCGCCACCGAAGTGGCGAGCAGCATCGTCGACGTCAACCGCGGTGCCTGCGACACCGGCAGCGCGGCCGAGCAGGCGCTCGCCGCCGCCCGCGCGCTGATCGGCGAGAGCCAGCATCTCAACGACGAGGTCGAGCGCTTCCTGGCTTCGGTGCGGACCGGCTAGAGCGCGATAGCCTTGGCGCGATAGCCTTGGATTGAATCGCTATCGCGCTCCAGCATGATCGATGGCACAGCGCTGATCCATAACCAATATAGCATGGTTATTCGTGGGTCCCGTTGAGTCGCGGCATTTGATGCGGGTCACAGTGCCGCGCCGCGCTCCCGCTTGACTGACCCATATCTCGATGGGTGAATTGCGTAGTTGACACCATTTTCTTTGGTGGCGAAGCGGTTTTTGCACTGGAGGACGAAGCGCCACCGTTAGTGCGGCGTATTTGTCGAGACTCGCCATCTCTAGTTGGTATATCTTTTAGCGGCGTAGGAGGGCCGCTAAACGCGCCTTGCAGGGCTTTCTGCAAGCGTTGCTGCGTATCTTTGGCGCTGTATCGGTCATCGTCTTTCATCAAAAGCTCTCGCTGCTGGAATGATGGGATTCGAACCCGTGTTTCCGGGGCGACAACCTGGCGTCTTACCACTAGACGACATGAGTCAAACGGTACCACCAAAGCCGCCGAGAATGAACCGACGATATGAGTATGATCGCCGGTTAGATAGACTCGGTTTTCATGGCTGCATCTATTGCAATGGAACGCAGCCTAATCCGCTAACGCTTGAGCATATTATCCCAGACGGACTGGGAGGGACTCTGACCATACCGAAAGCAAGTTGCGACGCCTGTTCCGACGAAACGCACGCTTTTGAAGGTCACGCGATGAACATGCTTAAAGCCGTTAGACGGCAGTTGAACTTCCCCCAAAAACATCGTGGCGTTAAAGATAAGGAAAAGCGAAAGGCAGAGCGTTTCGTTTTGCACCTCGACCGCCGCAAAGTGAAAGTACCAATCGAAGAATTTCCAGCACTGCTGTTGAGCTTGGTGTACCCGCTTCCAGGTATACTGCTTAATCTGAGGCCGGAAGATAAGCCGCTCACTGGCGGAGTATACTCAGCCCAAGTTCTTGAGGGGTTTGGCGAGAAGCTAAATCGGATAAGGGCAAAATACAGAGCCAGCACCATTGCCATAATAGGAATTGAGCCGACGAGACATGGAGACGAAGGGGATTATGGCAGAATGCTTGCCAAAATCGCCCATGCTTATGCGGTGGCGGAACTGGGTTGCGGAAATTTCCAACCGTTTCTCGTGCACATAATTCGCGGAATCAAACCTTACTATCTTCCCCATTTTATCGGTTCAGCACTCGGCAAAACTCCGCCATATGACGACTTGCATCAAATTGAAATCGACCAAGGCGGCCTTGGGGGGATTGGTGTCGGTAGCCTTATCGTGGTCAAAATTCGGCTATTCGCCAACCGCGATACCCCTACACACTATGTAGTCGTGGGCAGGAAACTTCCACCTTTGCCAACTACGATTACAGGTGTGAATTTAGGATTCCATAGTGTGTAAACTACGCAATTCACCTCGACGGTTATACGTAGATCAATAACCATCGGGTTATGGATCGCAAATGCCCAACGTCCATGATAGGCTGTTCAGAACGCTCGCCGATCCGACCCGGCGGGCGCTGTTCGAACGACTGTGCCGCGACGGAGAGCAGACGGTAGGGGCCCTGACCGCGCAGGCCGGGGTCTCGCAGCCGGCCGTCTCAAAGCATCTCGGCGTCCTGAAGCAGGCCGGGCTGGTGCGCGACCGCCATCAAGGTCGCCAGACACACTATAGCGCGCAGCTCGGCGCCCTGGCGCCGCTGATCGACTGGACCAGGCAGATGGCCGGGTTCTGGCAGAACCGGTTCGATCACCTTGAAGATCTGCTGAAAAGGATGGACCAATGACCACTGCTGCGACCGAACTGCGCTCCGTCGTTGTTGAGCGGGAGGTGGCTTATCCGCCGGAAAAGATCTGGCGCGCGCTGACGCAACCACACCTGATCGAGGAGTGGCTGATGAAGAACGACTTCAGGCCTGTCGTGGACCATGGTTTCAATCTTCGCGCAGACTGGGGCGCCGTCGACTGTCGGGTCCTGGCAGTCGAGCCGAACAAGACGCTGTCCTACACATGGGCGGCCCATGGTCTCGAGAGCGTCGTCACCTGGACGCTCATCCCTACGCGCACGGGGACCCACCTGCGCATGGAGCAGTCGGGCTTCCGGCCGGATCAGCAGCAGGCCTACCAGGGCGCCAAGGTCGGGTGGCAGAAATTCTTCGTTGGTCTCGAACGCGTGGCGGGAGGCCTGTCATGAGCCGCGCCCTTGCCTCGCGCTACCAGCCGATGCTCGTCGCGCTGCATTGGTTGCTCGCGCTGATGATCATTGGCCTTCTGTGCGTGGGCTTCTTCGTCCTTGCGAATATGCCGAACACCGATCCGAGCAAACTCGATATCCTGAAGTTTCACATGGCGGGCGGCATGTTCGTGCTCGCATTGATGATCCTGCGCTTCATCGTCCGCGTATGGAGCGCGCGCCCGGCAGCGGCGACGACCGGTTCGCCGCTGTTCGATCGGTTGGTCTCGGTTGCACACTACGGTTTGTATGCGATCGTGTTCTTGATGATCGGCAGCGGATTTGCCACGGGGTTTCTGATTCGCGGCGTATTCCAGCGCAATGGTGAGGTTCTGCCCGACAGCTTCGCCGTGTTCCCCTCGTTCCGGGCCCACGCGGTTCTTGCCGCGCTGCTGACGATCATGATCGCAGGCCATATCGCCGCCGCGCTCTACCATCAGTTCGTGCTCAAGGACGGCCTTTTTCGACGCATGTGGTTCGGCGAACGCACGATCGCTCCCGAAGGAGAAGAATAGAAGGAAGCGGTCACGGACCGCTCGCCGGGCGTGAGAGAGCTGCAATGAATCCATCGGCACGCATTGACCGACTGATCGCGGACCTCACGGACTGGCGCGGCAAGACGTTCGCCGGCGTCCGCAAGGCCATCCTTGCGGCCGACCGGGAGATCGTCGAGGAATGGAAGTGGATGGGCAGTCCGGTGTGGTCTCGCGACGGCATCATCGCGGTCGCCAACGCCCACAAAGGGAAGGTGAAGCTGACCTTTGCCCACGGCGCGCGCCTGCCGGATCCCGACAAGCTATTCAACGCGGGCCTCGATGGCAACGCCAGGCGCGCGGTCGATTTCTTCGAGGGCGACAAGATCAATGAACGCGCCCTGAAGAACCTCGTCCGTGCCGCTGTCGATTTCAATCAGGCCAGGTTGAAGAAGAAGACGCCCGCGGGGACGCGCGCGAAAGTCGGCAAAAGCAAGAAGTAGAAAGATGCGAAGCTTTGGCGTCTATCGCCGCCGGCCCTTGTTGCAGGCGTCCGGGTCTTCACGGCGCCGCAAGCTATCGCGCGTTACAGCATTTTCCGCTTGAATCGCTTCGTCATGCCCGGCCTTGTGCCGGGCATCCACGCCATAACAGCATCGCTTCAAGACAGACGTGGATGGCCGGGACAAGCCCGGCCATGACGGAAGGACGGGTGAACTCACCTAGGAAAATGCCCTACCGCACGAAGGACAGATACGAGGCCAGCGCCTCGATCTCGTCGGCCGACAGCGAGCGCGCCACTACGGGCATCGGGGAATCCACCGCAGCGTGATAGCCCTCGCCCCACTGCTCCAGCCGCTGCTTGAGGTAGCCGTAGGAGAGCCCGCCGAGCCGCGGGATATCGCGGATGCCCTGGGCGTTGGGACCGTGGCAGGCGAGGCATGCCGCCACGTTGCCCTCAGGAATGCCCCCGCTGTAGATCGCCTGGCCGCGCGCGGCGGCGTCGCGATGGCCGTCATTGGCCGGGCGCGGCGGCAGCGCGGCGAAATATTCGGCAAGCTCGCGGACCGCGTCCGGCTTCAGCGCCGCGGCGGCGTTCCACATGTACTGCCTGGAAAACGGATTGTCGCGACGGTGCGCGGCGAAGCCGCGCATCTGGATCTCGATATAGCGGGCCTGCTGGCCGGCGAGCCGGGGCGCGACGGTGTAGCCCTGCGCCGACGTGCCGTGGCACCAGGTGCAGTTGCGGACGCTGACGTCCGCCCGCGTCGCCGCAGGCGCGAGGAATACGGTCAAGACCGCCAGTGTGAGCCCGATGCGCTTCATGTCCTGCTGTTCCGCACTCTCTTCATGGCTTTGAAAACCGGCGACGGCTCCGTGAACTACTTCAGCGTGCTGACATAGGCCGCCACCGCGGCGATCTGCGATGGCGTCAGGTTGTGCGCGGTCGGCCCCATGATCAGCGAGATGTCGGGCCGGTTGCGGTCCTGGCCGCGCTCGTGCGACCAGTTGGTGAGCTTGTTGTACAGGTAGTCGTGCAGCTGGCCGGCGAGCCGCGGAATTTCTTCCTGGCCATGGGCGTCGGCGCCGTGGCAGGCCTGGCAGGCCGGCACGTTGGATTCGGGCAGGCCCTCGTCGAAGATGTGCTTTCCGAGGTCGATCTGCGCGCGCGGCGCGCCGCCGAGCGGCGGCGGGTTGAGGCCGTGGAAATGGGCCGCCAGTGCGCCGAACATCGACGGCGTCAGCCCGTGCGCCACGTTGGCCATGATCGGATTGGTGCGGCGCTTTTCGATGAAGGCGCGCAGCTGGTTCTCGATGTATCTGGGCTGCTGGCCGGCGAGCCGCGGCATGGTGTAGAAGGCGCGGTAGCCCTGGCCGGAGCTGCCGTGGCAGGTCTGGCAGTATTCGACCTTGGCATGGAAATCCTCGGCGCGTCCGGCCGGCGACAGCCCGACGCCCAGCACCGCCGCCAGAAGCGCCGTTCGCAGCATCGCCTTTGAGCCGAGGATCGTCATCGTTCTGCTTTCCTGGTGACGCGCCGCGTCCATGTCGTCGGTTACTGCCAGCCCCAGACGTGGAAGTTCAAGCCGAGCTTCACCGTCTGCGTGGTCTGTCGGTAGTTCACCAGCCCCATGTAGTTGTTGCCGGCGTCGATCATGTTCACCGCCTGGGTGCCGAAATCGTAGTAGTCGTATTCGAGCCGCGCCGACCAGTCCTGGGCGAAGGCCCATTCGACGCCGGCGCCCGCGGTCCAGCCGACACGATTGCCGAGGCCTTCGGCGTCGAATGGCGTGCCCAGGAAAGTGCCGGTGATGCTGTACTTGTCGTTGGTCCAGGCCACGCCGCCCTTGGCATAGAACAGCCAGTGGTCCATGGCGTAGCCGAGCCGCGCCGTGACGGCCGTCATCAGGTCGGTCTTGATGGTGAGGGCTTCTGAATCGCCCGTGTTGAGGGCGACATTGGTGGTGCCCTTCATGTAGCCCGCGGAAGCAGCGCCCTCGATGCCGGCGACCCAGTTCGGCGAGAACTGGTAGTCGCAGCCGATCTGGCCGCCCAGGGTAAGGCCGGATGGGCTGACGTGGGCGGTGGTGGTGCCGGTCGAGGCGCCGCCAAGGTTGTTCTCGATCAGTGCCGCCGGATCGGTGGCATCGCGGCTTTCGAACGCGCCGCCCACATGGCCGCCCAGATAGCAGCCGGTCCAGGTGAAGCGCTCCACGAACGGCGCCTTGACCGGATAGGGCGTCAGGTCTGCGGCGAGGGCCGGGCCCGCGACGGTCAAGGCCAGCGCCGTGGCGCCGAGAAACAACAGCTTGTTCATCACATAGTCTCCGCGTGCGCGCGTTCCCGCCTACATCGCCATCCAGGCGTGCAGGAAGAGCGTGTTGTTGGTCTGGGCGCCGACCGTGGTGCCGTTGAACCGGTTGTAATAGGTGTATTGCAGGCCGATGCGGGCGTTGAACCACGGCCAGCCCGGCGCCTTGCCGGCGCCGAACGGGATATAGGCGATTTCGGCGTTCCAGCCGTCGCTGTTGGGCGTCAGCGCGGCGCCGTTGACATCGAAGCCGTAAAGGTTGCCGTCGGCCGTCCCCGAAGTGCGGAAATACTGGCCGGTCAGCACCACGCGGTTGTCGGCGCCCATCGCAATCGACGCATAGAGCCGCATGCTGTCGAGGACATCGTTCAGATTGGACGACGTGGCCGAGGGGTTGAAATTGTTGAAGGTGGCGTTGAGCGTCTGGAACTCGCGGATGTAGCTGCCGCGCAGGGTCAGCCAGTAGTTGCTGCCCTGGTACTGGTACTGGGTGTCGAAACCGACGTCGGTGTAGCGGTCAAACTGCGGGACGATCGCCTGCGACGCCAGTCCGGTCGGATCGGCCCAGGGATGAACATCCATGGTCATGCCGTAGGTGCCGACCATCAGGGTGTGGGGCCCCCAGTGCGGCTCGAGCGCGACGCGCCAGTAGGGCGCGTAGTTGAACAGGCCGGGCGAGCCGACCGGATCGGTGCCCAATGCATTCTGCTGGCTGAAGTTCAGCGTGCGGTAGACCGTCGCTTCCAGGTAGAGCAGGTCATTGAGCATGCTATAGGCGCCGACGCCGCCGACGCGGGCCGCGAACGCGCCCTCGAGCATGGTGCCTGCGGAGGGGCCCGTACTGCCGCCCAGCCCCGCGGGGGCAGCGTAGGGAAAGGCCCACGCCGGTGTCGTGTTCCAGAGGTCCTGCACCGTGGGATTGTTGTTGGCGGTGATGCCGTACACGACGTCGAGCGCGCCGATGCGGGCCGTATTGGCGTAGCGGACGTCGGTATTGTCCCAGGTCCAGGTATGGGAGAACGGATCGTTGCCGGCGGTGGGGCCCGGCGCGTTGTAGGTTACCTGGGCGAAGGCGCCGACATTGCTGGCAATGGCGCCGCCCCAGAAGAAGCTGATCGGCGACACGACGACGTTGTCGTTCGGCTTGTAGGGATCGGTCGGCGGGGCCGCCGGCACCTGGGTGTGGG
>JBKQQE010000081.1:0-5323 GCA_052326245.1 Xanthobacteraceae bacterium
CGCTGATGGCCTACCAGGCGATCTGGGTGGTCGGCACCACCTTTACGCTGTGGTTTGCGCTGGTGCAGCGCTTTTCGGCCAGCAAATTGTCGGCATTTACCTTCATCACGCCGCTGTTCGGGGTCGCCGCCGGCTATTTCGTCCTGCACGACCCGCTGACGCTGGCCTTCGGGGCGGCGGCCGTCCTCGTTATTGCGGGGCTGTTCCTCGTTAATCGACCGCAATCCACCGGCTGATCCCGTTGCCGCCCGCGACCAAAACCTGATAGTTGAGGCCCATGAGCAAGCTCGAAAACCCCTCGCAACTCGATATCGCCGGCCCCGCGCCGCGCCACCAGACCACCGCCGTCAAGGTCGGCCACGTCACCGTCGGCGGCGGCGCCCCGATCGTGGTGCAGTCCATGACCAACACCGACACCGCCGACGTCGCCGGCACGGTGGCGCAGGTGGCGGCCCTGGCGCGCGCCGGCTCGGAACGGGTGCGCATCACGGTCGATCGCGACGAGGCCGCCGCCGCCGTCCCGCACATCCGCGAGGCGCTGGACAAGCGCGGCATTACCGTGCCGCTGATCGGCGACTTCCACTATATCGGCCACAAGCTGCTCGCCGAGCATCCGGCCTGCGCCGAGGCGCTGGCCAAGTACCGCATCAACCCGGGCAATGTCGGGTTCAAGGACAAGCGCGACACCCAGTTCAGCGCCATCGTCGAGATGGCCATCAAGCACGGCAAGGCGGTGCGGATCGGCGCCAACTGGGGCTCGCTCGACCAGGAATTGCTGACCCGGCTGATGGAAGACAACGCCAGGTCGGCGACCCCGCGCGACGCGCGTGCCGTCACCCGCGAGGCCATGGTGCAGTCGGCGCTGCTCTCCGCCGAGCGCGCCGTGGAGATCGGGCTGCCGAAGAACCGCATCATCCTGTCGGCGAAAGTCTCCGCGGTGCAGGACCTGATCGCGGTGTATCGCGATCTCGCCTCGCGCTCCGACTACGCGATCCATCTCGGCCTCACCGAGGCGGGCATGGGCTCCAAGGGCATCGTCGCCTCCGCCGCCGCGCTCAGCGTGCTGCTGCAGTCGGGCATCGGCGACACCATCCGCGTCTCGCTGACGCCGGAGCCGAACGGCGATCGCACGCTCGAGGTGCAGGTCGCCCAGGAAATCCTGCAGACCATGGGCTTCCGCACCTTCGTGCCGCTGGTGGCCGCCTGCCCGGGCTGCGGCCGCACCACCTCGACGGTGTTCCAGGAGCTCGCCCGCGACATCCAGGATTTCATCCGCGACGAGATGCCGAACTGGAAGACCCGCTATCCCGGCGTCGAGTCGCTGAATGTCGCGGTGATGGGCTGCATCGTCAACGGCCCCGGCGAATCCAAGCATGCCGATATCGGCATCTCGCTGCCGGGCACCGGCGAAACCCCGGCCGCGCCGGTGTTCGTCGACGGCAAGAAATTCACCACGCTGCGCGGGTCGACCATCGCCGCCGACTTCAAGGTGATGGTGATCGACTACATCGAACGCCGCTACGGCCGTCCCGGACAGGCGGCGGAATAACGGCTGACGCCATCGCGATGGAATGACGACGCCGGCCGCGAGGCCGGCGTCGTGCGTCATTGCCCGCGAAAGCGGGCGCGCCTTGCCATTGATATTCTGCGTCACCCGCGGGCTTGACCCGCGGGTCCATGCTTTTGGGTAGCCGTGATAGCAGGAAGAGTGGATGGCCGGGTCAAGCCCGGCCATGACGCAGAGAGAAACGTCGACGCTTGTTCCCAATAGAACCGGCCACGACAATCTCGAGCGGGTCTAGTGCCGCGCCATCATTGCCCGCGATTGAGCATCTCCTGATCGCTCAACTCCCAGTCCTGCCACAGCTGCAGCGCCGCGAGCAGCACCACCAATCCGCCGAGGCCCGAATGCCAGAACCTGAGCTGGCCGTCGTCGAAGTAGCCGAACACGTAAGGCGAGGCGATCAGCCACAGGCCAAGCGCGATCTCGGCAACCTCCTCCCATCGCTGCAGCGCGATATACTCCAGCTGGGCCAGGCCGAGCACCAGGATGCCGACCGTGACCGTATTGAGGATCACGAAACCGTGGTCGGCAATGACGGGCTCATGGTCGGTTTGCACCGGAAACCACGGCGACAGCACGATCAGCACGCCAATCAGCATGCCGCACCAGTCTTCCCAGGTTCGATGAGCGTTGAAAAACCGAAAGTCCCACATTGTAGACCTCCCTAGGAAAAGAGGCATACGTCGGCGGCGGACGGGCGACACCCCCACTGTCAATCAACCAATCTGGCCGCATCGGGGGCGTATGTCAGTGTTCAGGTAACAGGCGCGCCAGCTTCCGCAAGAGACCGGGCCAAGGTAAATTTTGTAGTCCGCGACGTAGAGCTGGCCGGCCCGCGCGCAAGTTAAACCACCGACCCGTTCTGCCGGTTGTTGATCACCGCCTCCTCGAGGTCGAGGTCGCGCTCGATCTTGCGCCGCGTTTCGTCGGTGATGCTGCCCTCGCGCAACAGCCGGTGCAGCACCTGTCGCTCCACGGCGATCAATTCGCGCACCACGCTGGCGCCCATGGTGGGCGGCGTTGCCGCACCGGGCTGTTGCGGCGGATCGGGCAGCGCCAGCGTCCGGCTGGTGTGGCGGGCCTCGAGAAACTGCACCAGGCCGTCGGGCAATTCGCGGGCGGTGGTGATGTCCTCGAGCGATTGCCGCGCCGATTGCAGGATTTCGCGGCGGGCGGCGAATTCCGCCTCGCGCTCGGCCCGCGCCTCGATCTCGCCGTGCTCGGGCAAGCCGAACCAGCGCACCAGCGCCGGCAAGGTCAGCCCGATGCCGAGCAGGGTGATGAAGATCACGCCGAAGCTCGTGAACTGGATCAGGTCGCGGTGCGGGAAGTCGCTGCCGTCCGGCAGCGTCAGCGGCAGCGCCAGCGCCACCGCCAGCGACACCACGCCGCGAATGCCGGTGAAGCCGATCACCACGATGTAACGCCACGGCGGCGTCGGGTCGCGCTCGCGGATGCGCCGGCTCAACAGCCGCGCCAGGTAGGTGCCGGGAAACACCCAGACGAACCGCGCGATGATGACGACGGCGGCGGTGAGCGCGGTGGCGACCGCGATGTCGTGCACGGAAGCCGCCTTCGGGCTCAGCATCATCAGCCGCAGCTGGAAGCCCATCAGCAGGAACAAGAGTCCCTCGATCAGCCAGATCACCAGGTCCCAGAAGAAGATGCCCTGCAGCCGCGTCGCCGCCGAAATCAACAGCGGGCCGTTCCAGCTGACATAGAGCCCGGCGGCGACGGTGGCGATGACGCCGGAGCCGCCGAGATGCTCCGGCACCCAGTAGGCGAGGTAGGGCGTGAGCAGCGACAGCGTGATCTCGACGCGCTGGTCGTGCGCCCATTGCCGCAGCCGCAGGCTGAGCCAGCCGACCGCGATGCCGAACGCCACTTCGCAGACCAGGATGGCGACGAACGAGCCGGCCGCGGCGGTGGCTGAAAACGCTCCCGTCGAGACCGCGAGCACCGCGAAGCGGTAGAGGATCAGCGCGGTGGCGTCGTTGGCGAGGCCTTCGCCTTCCAGGATCACCAGGATGCGGCGCGGCAGGCTGAGGCGGCGCGCGATGGCGAGCGGCGCCACCACGTCGGGCGGCGAGACGATGGCGCCGAGCACGAAGCCGGTGCCCCACGGCAGTCCGAGCCCCCAATGCGCCGCGGCCGCCACCGCCCAGGTGGTGAAGATGACGCAGCCGATGGCGAGCAGCGCGATCGGCCGCAGGTTCGACCTGAACTCGCGCCAGCTCATCGCCACGCCGGCCGAATAGATCAGCGGCGGCAGCACGACCAGCAGGATCACCTGCGGCGCCAGCGCGATCCGCGGCAGTCCCGGGATGAAGGCCAGCGCCAGCCCGGAGAGCAGGAACGCGATCGCCGGCGTCAGCTCGAAGCGGCGGGCGAGTGCCGCGATCGCCGCCATCGCGGTGACCAGCAACAGGACGGTGAGAAATTCCTGGGTCATGGGTGCTGCCGCAAGTGAGACTGAGCCATCCCCGTCATCCTGAGAGTCTGATCGAAAATGCGACGAACTCTTAGAGGCGATTGTAGCAACGCACGAAAGGCCCTTTTTGTCGTCATGGCCGGGCTTGTCCCGGCCATCCACGTCTTTCTTAGACGCTATATCGTGAAGACGTGGATGCCCGGCACAAGGCCGGGCATGACGAGGTCTTTGTTGCTCGCATTTTGCGTCAGACTCTCGGGACGACAAGTCAAATCTTGTCTCGTCAAGTTCTACAGCGCGCCCGCCACGATGTTGATGGTCAGCGCCAGCAGCGCGGTGTTGAAGAAGAACGAGGCGATGCCGTGCGCGGTCGCGGTGCGGCGAATGATCCTGTCGGTGACGCCGACGTCGGAGACCTGCGCGGTCATGCCGATCACGAATGAGAAATAGACGAAGTCCCAGTAGTCCGGCGGCGCGGTGTTGCCGGGGAACAGCAGGCCGCCCGGCGGATCGGCGCGATAGTAGTCGTGGGCATAATGCAGCGCGAAGGTGGTGTGGATCGCCGCCCATGACAGCGCGATGGTCCCCATCGCCAGCACCACGCTGTAGTAGTTGCGATGGCCGCCGCCGAGTTCGGTCACGATGGCGGCGAAGGTGGCGAACGCCGCGACCGCGGTCAGCACCAGGATGCCGAAGCGGCCGTCGTCCATCCGCGCGGCGTTGCGTCGGATCGCGTCGGCGCCGGTCATGACCGTGGTGTAGACCAGCGCCAGATACAGCGCGACGCAGACGTCCCAGGAAACCAAGAGCCTTGTGGCGAGCCGCATGGCGTGAGGCTGCAGCACGAGCGCGATCAGGCCGACCGCGATGGACAGGAACAGCCGCGGTCGCGCCATCACGATGCGCAGCGGCCGCGGCCGCGCCCGGTGCCGCAGCAGGCGTTCCGCGAACCGATCCTCGCCGGTCATCAGACCATCCTAGTTCTTGCGCTCGGCGACGAAGCGGGCGGCGGCGCGCAGCACGTCGGCGCGGGCGCCGAACGGCGCCAGCGCCTTGTCGGCGGTGGCGAGCAGGTCGCGCAGCCGCTGCTTGGCGCCGTCGAGCCCGAGCAGCGTCACGAAAGTCGCCTTGCCGAGCGCCGCGTCCTGGCCCGCCGGCTTGCCCAGCGCCGCCGCGTCGCCTTCGACGTCGAGCAGGTCGTCGGCGATCTGGAACGCCTCGCCGAAGGCGCGGCCGTAGTCGTCGAGCGCCTGGTAGTCGGCCTGCGACGCGCGGCCGAGCAGGGCGCCGGCCTGGCAGCCGAAGCGCAGCAGCGCGCCGGTCTTCAT
>JBKQQE010000082.1:0-3858 GCA_052326245.1 Xanthobacteraceae bacterium
CCGACGGCGAACCAGAATGTCGGCGTCTGCAGCTGCCCCTGAAACTGGGTAAGGATCGCAGCGACGTTGGCTGGATCGAATGTCTGCAGCAATCCGTTCACAGCTCGCTCCCCTCCCCGCCGATCGTCCCGTTACAGCCAATCAACGTCTCAGGGCGATGCCCGCCAATTCAATTCGCGCGATCGTAACGCGTTACAGGATGACGGCACTGTTCGAGGGACGCTTCGACGTCGGTTGGCTTCGGCCATCTGCGGGTGAGCGGCCGGGGCAAGCGCGCCCGGCCGATCATCACGACGGCGTCAACCGACGATTTCGTTGCCGGCAAAGAACTGGGCGATCTCAATCGCAGCCGTCTCGGCGGCGTCGGATCCGTGAACGGAGTTCTCTCCGATCGACTTTGCGTGCGCCTTGCGGATGGTTCCTTCCGCCGCCTTGCTTGGATCGGTCGCGCCCATCACATCCCGATACTTCGCGATCGCGTTTTCACCTTCCAGCACCTGCACGACGACCGGGCCGGAGATCATGAAATCCACCAGTTCGCCAAAGAACGGACGCGCACTGTGGACGGCATAAAACGTCTCAGCCTGCCCGCGGGTCATCCGGATTCGCTTTTGCGCGACAATGCGGAGACCGGCCTTTTCGATCATCGCGTTGACGGCGCCGGTCAGATTGCGCGCGGTCGCATCCGGCTTGATAATCGAAAACGTGCGTTCAATCGCCATGATTGCTCCTGTCGGGGCTTTTGGGGGGAAATTGTGGCGCTTATAGCCGTGCCGCCGCGGGACGGCAAGCCGCTCCGGCCTGAAGCTCCGTTGCGGCCCGTCGGGGGCGGCGGGGGCCGATGGAACGCTGGCCTTGCCGCGATGTTCACAAAGGTGAACCTTTCCTGAACCCGCTGGTCTGGGGCCGTTCAGCTTTTGCGGCGTAGCGTGTGGTTCAACTTAGCTTCCTCCCCTGACCTCGCAACTGGCCCGGCTGCCCCCGCAGCCGGGCATTTTTCGTGCGGTGATTGAAGACGCGCCTCGCCGGCCGCGATGCGCAACGAACGCCGCCGTCCGACGATGCCGGAGCCGGCAAGACGTGACGCGGCTTGAACGCGCGACCGACCCGCGGCGACTGAAGGAACGGGACACATCTCGAAGCGCTCGGACGCTTCCAAACCGGAGAACGACCATGACCCGCGTATTGACTCTCGGACTTCTCGCCGCCGCTGCTCTCGGCATGACCGCGCTCGCGCCGACGGCTGCATCGGCCCACGGCTGGGGCTGGGGACACCACCACCACTTCTTCGGCGGATCGGCCTTCATCGTTAACGACGACAGTTGCCTGGTTCGTCAGCTGGTCGAGATGCGCCGCGGGCCGCGAGTGCGGCTGGTGAACGTCTGCGGGTACTGAGCGGCGGCCGATGCTCGCGAGCGCCCTGCCCCGGCCGCCACGCGCGCCGGGGCATGGTGCCCGGCAGAATTCGATCAACCTTAATCGCACGCCGGCTTGCATGCGATGAAACGAAATCGAGCGCCGTCCATTATTGCCCTCGTAGGCTCGATTTCCAGATGGAAGTGGCCACGAGGGAGACCGCAATGGCAAGTCACCACGTGCAAATGGACGCCGTCACCAGCGCCGCAGTCCGAAACGCCATTGGCGACTTGCTTAGGCGGGGCGAGTTGCGCGAGTTGCCGCCAAGTCCTCCGCGGCTGCAACAGCTGATCGACGCGTTGCGTCTTCAGGACCGGCAATCGCCGGATCTCAGCTGATTTCAAGGGGGCAGTTTCGGGGGGCGCGCTTGGAGCGCCGGAAAATCGCGGTAAGGCGTCGAAAATACGGGTTGCGTTTGCCCGGCATCGCGGTGAAAAACCGCCATGCTTTCGCTCGCCGACATTTCGGTCCGGATCGCCGGACGGCTTCTCATCGACCACGGTTCGGCGCAAATCCCGCCCGGCGCCCGTGTCGGGCTGATCGGACGCAACGGCGCCGGCAAATCGACCCTGTTCAAGGCGATTCGCGGCGAGCTGCCCGTCGAGACCGGAACCATCGCGGTCCCGCCGCGCTGGCAGATCGGCAGCCTCGCGCAGGAGGCTCCCAACGGTCCGGAAAGCCTGCTCGAGGTCGTGCTGCGGGCCGACACCGAGCGCCACAGCCTGCTCGCGGAGGCCGAAACCGCCCAGGATCCGCACCGGATTGCCGAAATCCAGACCCGGCTGGTCGACATCGACGCCCACTCCGCCCCGGCCCGCGCCGCCGCCATCCTGAGCGGGCTCGGATTTTCCGCTACCGACCAGACCCGGCCCTGCTCCGAGTTTTCCGGCGGCTGGCGCATGCGCGTGGCACTGGCTTCGACGCTGTTCGCGGTGCCGGATCTGTTGCTGCTCGACGAGCCGACCAACTATCTCGACCTCGAAGGCACGCTCTGGCTCGAGGATCACCTCGCCAACTATCCGCGCACCGTGATCATCATCAGCCATGATCGCGACCTGCTCGACACCTCGGTCGACCAGATTCTGCACCTCGACCGCGGCAAGCTGACGCTGTATCGCGGTACTTACACGTCCTTCGAAAAACAGCGCGCAACCCGCGAAATGCTGGATGCCAAGCAGGTCAAGCGCCAGGACGCCGAGCGCAAGCGACTGCAGGCCTTCGTCGATCGTTTCAAGGCCAAGGCATCGAAGGCCCGCCAGGCCCAGTCGCGGGTGAAAATGCTAGAGAAAATGGAACCGATTGCCGCGCTGGTCACGCAGGATGTGCGGGAAATCAGCTTTCCCCCGCCGCAAAAAATGCTGTCGCCGCCGATCATCGCGGTCGACGACGTCAGCGTCGGCTACGAGCCCGGCAAGCTCGTGCTGCGCCATGTCACCCTGCGCATCGACACCGACGATCGCATCGCGTTGCTCGGCTCCAACGGCAACGGCAAATCCACCCTGGTCAAGCTGCTGGCCAACCGGCTGACGCCGTTCGCGGGATCGGTTGTTCGCGCCGACAAGCTCTTGATCGCCTATTTCGCCCAGCACCAGCTCGACGAGCTGAACGAGGATGGCACGCCCTACCAACACGTGCGGAAGTTGATGCCCGATGCCCCCGAAGCCAAGGTGCGCGCCCGTACCGGTGCGATCGGCTTTTCGGCCAAGGCCGGGGATACGCCGGTCAGCAGCCTATCCGGGGGTGAAAAGGCGCGGCTGCTGCTCGGGCTGGCGACCTTCTTCGGACCCAACATGATCATTCTGGACGAGCCGACCAACCATCTCGACATCGACAGCCGCGCCGCGCTGGCGGAGGCCATTAACGACTTCCCCGGCGCCGTGATCATGGTGTCGCACGACCGCTACCTGATCGAGGCTTGCGCGGACCAATTGTGGGTAGTGGCGAACAATGCGGTGACGCCCTACGACGGCGATCTCGACGATTATCTCCGCGCCGTGCTGTCGGCGCGGAGCACGAAATCGGCGGCGCGCGACCGCGCCGGCGACGAACGCGGCCGACAGCGCGGCGACGCCGTGGCACGCAAGAAGGCGGAGAAGCAGCCATCCCTCAGGCAGAAGATCGCGGAGGCCGAGGCCGAGATGGCGCGCATCAGCGGCATCATTGCCAAGATCGACGCGGCCCTGGCGACGCCTGACATCTTCACCCGTGAACCCGCCAAGGCGGGCCAATTGAGCAAGGCCCGCGCCGGCGCCGAGGCCGCACTGCAAAAGGCCGAAGATCTCTGGCTGGAAGTGAGCTCGGCTTCCGAGGACGCGACCGGCTAGTGGTCCTTTAATTCCAACATTTGCAAAGCGTCTGCTGAGATGGGATGCAAATGTTGGAATCGGACCACTAGCCGGTCGCGTCCTCGGAAGCCGAGCTCACTTCCAGCCAGAGATCTTC
>JBKQQE010000083.1:0-5094 GCA_052326245.1 Xanthobacteraceae bacterium
CAGGCGTCGAAGCGCGGCTCCTGGTTGCCGCGCGGCGTGGTCGTCGTCAGCATCGATTCCGAGGTGGTCGGGGACACCTGGCCGCCGGTCATGCCGTAGATCTCGTTGTTGAGCATCAGGCAGGTCAGCTTGAGATTGCGGCGGCAGGCGTGGATCAGGTGGTTGCCGCCGATGGCGAGACAATCGCCGTCCCCGGTGATGACGACGACGTGGAGATCCGGCCGCGCCAGCGCCAGCCCGGTGGCGTAGGCCAGCGGCCGGCCGTGGGTGGTGTGGAAGGTGTTGGCGTCGATATAGGCGGAAAGCCTTCCGGCGCAGCCGATGCCGGACACCACCGCGAGCTTGTCCTTGTCGATGCCGAGGTCGTGGACCGCCCACAGCAGCGCCCGCAGCGCGATGCCGTGGCCGCAGCCGGGACAGAGAAAATGCGGCATCCGGTCGAGGCGCAGATAATCCCGGACGTCGAAGCCCGCGGCCGAGTCGATCAGCATGACGTCCTCCTCGCCAGTTCTAGCGCCGCGGCGGCGATATCGACCGGGGTGATCGCCTCGCCGCTGAACAGATGCAGGCCCTCGACCGGCTTGCCGCCGAGCACGCGCTCGACCTCGAGCCGGAGCTGGCCGGTGTTCAGTTCCGGCACCAGCACGGCGCGCGCCCGCGCCGTCGCCTCGCGCAGCGCCTCTTCGGGGAACGGCCACAGCGTGATCGGACGGAACAGCCCGGCGCGCAGCCCCTGCGCGCGGCACAGCTCCAGCGCGCGGGTCGCCGCGCGGGCGCTGATGCCGATGGCGGCGATGACGATGTCGGCGTCGTCGCAGCCCACCGCTTCCCAGGAATCGATCGCGTCGCGGTGCTGGTCGAGCTTGAAGAACAGCCGCGACAGGTTGCGGGTGACGGTCTCCGGGTCCTGGGTCGGGAAGCCGTCCTCGCCGTGGGTCAGGCCGGCGGTATGGGTGCGAAAGCCGGCGCCCGGCCGCGCCATCGGCGGAATGAAGTCGTCGTCGGCCGCATAGGGCCTGGCGTTGGCGCGCGACCCGGTCATCCATTTGCGTTCGGTGCGGTTGGCGCCGGCGGCGGGGTCGAGCGCGACGGTTTCGGAAAGCTGCGCGATCACCTGATCGTACAGCAGGATCACCGGCGAGCGGCAGCGCTCGGCCAGCTCGAAGGCGCGGATGGTCTCGCTGTAGATCTCGCCCACCGAGGCCGGCGTCAGCACGATCATCGGATAGTCGCCGTGGCTGCCCCAGCGCGCCTGCATCAGGTCGGCCTGCGACGGCCGTGTCGGCATGCCGGTGGAAGGCCCGCCGCGCATCACGTTGACGATGACGCAGGGAATCTCGGCACCGGCGGCGTAGCCGATGTTCTCCTGCTTCAGCGAAAATCCCGGCCCGCTGGTCGCGGTCATGGCCTTGACGCCGCCCATCGACGCGCCGATCACGGCGGCGATGGAGGCGATTTCGTCCTCCATCTGCACGAACACGCCGTCGACCTGCGGCAGGTAGCGCGCCAGCCGTTCGGCGATTTCCGACGACGGGGTGATCGGATAGCCGGCGAAAAACCGGCAGCCGGCGGCGATCGCGCCCATGGCGCAGGCGTGGTTGCCCGAGATCAGCTCGGCGGCGCTCCGGCCCGTCAGCGCGGGATCGATGGCATTCATCGCAGGGCTCCTCCGTCGGCCACGCGCGCCGCAGCGCCGGGATGCACCCGGATCGCGAAATCCGGGCACAGCCATTCGCACAGCCGGCAGCCGGTGCACTTGTCCGGCGCGGCCAGCTCCGCGATCTGGTCGGCGTCCAGCCGCAGGCAGCGCTCCGGACAGAATTTCACGCAGATGTCGCAGCTCTTGCACCACGCGCGGTTGATGGCGAGCGGCACCGTCCAGGTTTCAACCGCCGGCGCCGGGGTCTTTGCCGCCGGCGCGTCCATCGCCGGCGCGTCGGCCGCCTCCGCGATCCAGCTGCGGCCGCGGCGGAATGCCTCCAGGTTCACGGTGAGCGTTTTCTTCGGCACCGCGCCGGCAACCGCGCTCTCCCAGTCCGCGACCGGGAAGTCGAGCGCGGTGGACAGCGCGCCGAGCAGGATCACGTTCGCCGCGCGCTCGTTGCCGAGCTGTTCGGCGATATGGGAGGCGTCGATCGCATAGGCCTCCGCCGTGTGGGCGGCGACTTCGGCGGGCGTTTCCGACGAGTAGCGCATGGCGGCGCCGGGACGGCGGTTGAGGCAGGCAAACGGCGGCACGATGCGCTTGGTGTCGCAGATCAGGATGCCGGTGTCCGGCCTGAGGAACGGCAGCCAGCGCAATCCCTCGGCCCATTCCAGCGCGACCAGGATATCGACTTCGCCCTGCGGGATGGTCGGCGACCACACCCTTTGCCCGAACCGCACATGGCTGAACACGGCGCCGCCGCGCTTCGCCATGCCGTGCACCTCGCTCTGCTTGACATCGAAGCCCCGGCTCTGCGCCAGCAGCGCCAGCACCTTGGAGACCATGATGACGCCCTGGCCGCCGACGCCGACGATCAAGACGTTGGTGATGTCGCGCGCGCGATCGGCGGCCTCCGCCGGGCGCTCCGGCAGCACGGCGGCGGAACGGATCGGAGCCGGCCCGCTCATGGCGTCACCGGCGCGGTAATCTGGATGCAGTCGAGCGTGCAGACCTGCGCGCACAGCGTGCAGCCGATGCACAGCGCGGCATCGATCTTGACCTTGTGCCGGCCCTCGAACCACTGGTCGCTCCAGGTGAGCGCCGGACAGCCGAGGTTCATGCACGACTGGCAGGCGCTGCACTGCTCCTCGACCACCTGCAGCGGCGGGCCCTTGATCTTGACCGGGTCGAGCACGCAGGGCCGGTTGGCGATCAGCACGGAAACGCCGCGATGGGCGATGGCGTCGCGCATCGCGTGATGCATGGCGGCGAGGTCGTAGGAATCCACGATGCGCACCCACTTGACGCCGATGGCGCGAAGCAGCGCCTCGTAGTCCACCTTCGGCGCGTCCTCGCCCCGCAGCGTCTTGCCCGTGCCGGGATGCTGCTGGCCGCCGGTCATCGCCGTGATGTGGTTGTCGAGCAGCAGCACCGTGATGTTGGCCTGGTTGTAGACGGCGTTGATCAGCGGCGGAATTCCCGCGTGCAGGAACGTCGAGTCGCCGATGGTGGCGATCACGGGCCTGGTTTCGCCGGCCTTGGCCATGCCGATGGCGTTGCCGATCGAGGATCCCATCGACACCGTGGTGTCCATGCCACGCAGCGGATCGAGGCAGGCCAGGGTGTAGCAGCCGATATCGCCGGCGACGCGGGCGCCGGCGGCGCGCACCACCATGAAGCTCGAGGTGTGCGGACAGCCGGCGCACAGCACCGGCGGCCGCACCAGCGGCTCCGGCGTCCAGGCGGCCTGCTGCGGGCGCGGCGCGAGGATCCCGGCCTGCTCGAAGCCGGCGCGGACCAGCTCCGGAGACAGCTCGCCGGTGCGCCGGAAGAACTGCTTGCCCTCGACCTCGAATCCGAGCGCGCGGATCTGCTGCTCGATCACCGGCTCGAGTTCCTCGACCACGAAGATGCGGTCGACCGACTCGCAGTAGCGCCGCAGCAGCGCGTCCGGCAGCGGCCACGAGGCGCCGAGCTTCAGGACGTTGGCGTCGGGCAGCGCCTCGCGCACGTAGGAATAGCAGGTGCCTGCGGTGACGACGCCGAACGAGGTATCGCCGGCCTCCCAGCGGTTGATCGGCGCCTCGGCGAAATAGGCCTTCAGCCTGGTCTCGCGCTCGATCACGACGCCGTGGCGCCGCCGGGCGTGGGCCGGGATCATGACGTTCTTGGCGGGGTTGTCGATGAACTGGCGCGGCGGCGGCTCGACGCGATCGCCGATCGTCACCGCGCTGCGGGTATGCGAAAGCCGGGTCGTGCTGCGCACGATCACCGGCGTGTCGAACTGCTCCGAGAGGTCGAACGCGAGCCTGGTGAAATCCAGCGCCTCCTGGGCGTCGCTCGGCTCGAGCACCGGCACGGTCGCCAGCATGCCGTAGATTCGCGTGTCCTGCTCGTTTTGCGAGCTGTGGATGCCGGGATCGTCGCACACGACGAGGACCAGCCCGCCGTTGACGCCGATATAGGTTTGCGACAGGAACGCGTCGGCGGCGACATTGAGGCCGACATGCTTCATGGCCGCCAGCGCGCGCCGCCCGGCGAACGACGCGCCGATCGCGACGTCGAGCGCGACCTTTTCGTTGGTCGACCACTGGGCGTGCAGATCCTCTGCCGGATAGGTGGCCAGGGTTTCGAGAATTTCGGTGCTCGGCGTTCCCGGATAGGCGGCCGCGACCCGCACCCCGGCCTCCCAGGCGCCGCGCGCAATCGCCTCGTTCCCGCTCAGCGGACGCGTCTTCGCGACCTTGCCCACGGCCGCCCCCCCGGCCCGTATTGCTGCCTCCATCTGATATGCCCCACAGCGGACCGTGCCGCGAACCTTGTATGGTTCTGGTATTGCCCGCCGTGTAATTGCGCTGGATCAATCCGCGCCCATGGCGCGTGCGCAGCAGCAATGACGGTCTTCTTTGTCCTTGATCTTTTGCCGGCAATGGCGGATTTTTGGTCAAAATTATCATTGCTTTAGGGGAAATGCCTTGCGCGGAAACGGCTCGACGGGCGCTCACTCGACGCCTTCGGATTCACCGCGCGGCATGGCGCTGCTGCGCGATCCGCTGCTCAACAAGGGCACCGCCTTCAGCGAAGCGGAACGCGATGCGCTGGGACTGCGCGGCTTCCTGCCCGCGCACGTGCTCTCGATGGCGGAGCAGGTCGACCGCGTGCTGGTCAACCTGCGCAGCCTGCCCAGCGACCTGGACAAGTACATCGCCCTCAACGCGCTGCACGACCGCAACGAGGCGCTGTTCTTCCGCGTCGTGTGCGACAACATCGATGAAATCCAGCCGCTGATCTACACCCCGACGGTGGGGCTCGCCTGCCAGCGGTTCGGCCTGATCTTCCAGCGGCCGCGCGGCATGTTCATTTCAGCCACCGATCGCGGGCGGATCGCGGAGCTGCTGGACAACTGGCCCTATCCGGCCAGGCTCATCGTCGTCACCGACGGCGAGCGC
>JBKQQE010000084.1:0-2673 GCA_052326245.1 Xanthobacteraceae bacterium
CAGAAATTCGCTTTGAGAGGTCGCTGCAATGATGAAGCGAATTTCTGAACCACCACACTAGTGGAGTTTTGGATTTGACATTCGCTTTGAGAGCCCGCGGCGATGCTGAATCGAATGTCAAATCCACTCCACTGCCGGGCATCAGCGAAGCAGGGCCGGCGGCATTACAGCGCCGGCTGATCGACGCGCGCGTCGCCCAGGTTCCGCGCACGCCGGGTATTGTCGAGGAACTGGCGCGCGCTGGACTGCCAGGAAAATTCCAGCGCGTAGGCGCGGCATCGCTCGGCGGGAATTTCCAGCGCGCCGAGCGCCGCGCGCCGCAGGTCCAGATCGAGGCAACCGGCCCCTGAATTGTTGAGGATGTCATACGGCCCCATGACCGGAAAGGCCGCGACCGGAACGCCGCACGCCAGGGCTTCGAGAATCACCATGCCGAAGGTGTCGGTCAAGCTCGGAAACACCAGCACGTCCGCCGACGCGTAGGCGTCCACCAGCGCCTGTCCCGTTTGCATGCCGAGAAAATGCACGTCGGGAAATCGTGGCTCGATGGACGCGCGCAGTGGTCCGTCGCCGACCACGACCTTGGTTCCCGGCAGGTCGAGGCGAAGAAACGCCTCAAGGTTCTTCTCCACCGCGACCCGGCCGACGAACATGAACACCGGTCCCGGAAACGTCAGCGGTCGCCGCGGCTGAGGGCGAAACAGCTCGGTGTCGACGCCCGGCGACCAGCGCGCCAGATTGTTGAAACCCCGCGCGCGCAGCTCCGCCTCGAGCATGGCCGATCCCACCATGGTGCAGAGGGCGGCGTTGTGGAAGGCGCGCAGCGCGGCATAGCTCCAGGCCTGCGGCACCGGCAGGCGAGCGGCGACATATTCCGGGAAGCGGGTGTGAAAGCTGGTGGTGAAGGGCAACCCGAGCGACCGGCAGGCGCGCCGGGCCAACCACCCGATCGGGCCTTCGGTGGCGATATGCACGCTATCCGGACGCGCCTCGGCAATGGCGCGCGCGACGGCGCCGGGCGAAGCCAGCGCCAGGCGAATTTCCGAATAGCCCGGCAGCGGCAGCGTGCGGAATTCGTTCGGGGTCAGAAACACGATTTCCGATCCGAGCGAGATCGCCTCGCGCGCGAGATACTCGAGGAAGCGGACGACGCCGTTGACCTGCGGTTGCCAGGCGTCGGTCGCCACCAGCACGCGCATCAAGCCAGCGCCTCGGCCCCGCGGCCGGCGCCGCTCAGGGATCGCGCCCCGTTGGTCCACCGGATGATTTCGAATTGCCCGTCCTCGTGCTCGACCACCGCCGAGCAGGATTCCACCCAGTCGCCGGTGTTGACGTAACGCACGTCGAACGCGTCGTGCATCGCCGGATGATGAATGTGTCCGCAGATCACGCCTTGCGCCCCATGACGCCGCGCCTCCGCGCAGACGGCTTCCTCGAAGTGGCTGATGTGGTTGACCGCCTTCTTGACCTTCATTTTCGCCCAGGCGGAGAACGACCAGTACGGCTTGCCGAAGCGCCGGCGGACATGATCGAGCCAGACGTTCAGCACCAGGGCCGACCGATACGCCCAATCGCCGATGATGGCAATCCATCGGGCATGGCGCACCACGGCGTCGAACTGGTCGCCGTGCACGATCAGGTAGGTTCGGCCATCGGCGCCGTGATGGAGCACGCGCTCGGCGATCTCGACCCGCGCGAAATTGGTGCCGATGTGTCGCCTGAGAAACTCGTCGTGGTTGCCGGCGAGGTAGACGATGCGGCACCCGCCGCGCGCGGCATCGATCAGCTTCAGCAGCACCTCATCGTGGGACGCCGGCCAATACCAGCTGGATTTCAGGCGCCAGCCGTCGACGATATCGCCGACCAGGAACATCGCCTCGGCGTCGAACGACTCGAGGAAGTCCGCCAGCAGTCCGGCCTGGCTGCCGCGGGTGCCCAGGTGGACGTCGGAAATGAAGATGCTTCGGACCTTGACCGGGCTTCCCTGACGCCGGGGGGGCCCCATCCGTGCGATGTCGCCCTGCCGGCGATTGTCGTTCAGCGCCTTGTCCCGGCTTTCGCGCCCGGCCGCCACGATCGACTGCAGCAGGCCGGCGACAACCCGGGTGATCCCACGGCTGGCCCGGCGCTGCAGGATGGTGCGCTGCCAGTACAGTCCGCTGACCAGGAACACCAGCCCGCCCCCGGCATACCGGTGCTGGCCGAGCGAGATCCCGATCCGATAGCTGGACGCCACCACGATCACCGCGGCCGCGTACAATTTGAGGGTCTCCAGCCGCGGCAGCAGCCGGAACAGCAAGCCGATCATGAGGTTCCCGTCAGGTGGGGCCAGCGCGCGGCGCGCCGCTGCGCCACCCCCGGAGCGCAGCGCCCGACCGCTGGCGCAGTCGCGAGCATAGCAGGGTAAGGAGCCCGGTCGCCATCATGATCGAACCAATCCGGAAGCCGATACCGCCTTCCCGTGATCATAACCGCCGCCGCCGGCCGCCCGCGGCGTCAGATCATCGGCAAATGGTGGGGCCAAGTGTCCCGGTTCTCAGATGGTCCGCCCGCCATCGACCGGCAGGATCACGCCGGTGAGAAACTCGGCCTCGTCGCTGCCGAGATAGACGCAGGCACTGGCGATATCGGCTGGCTCCGACATCCGGCCGAGCGGAATGGTGGCGAGGAATT
>JBKQQE010000085.1:0-2905 GCA_052326245.1 Xanthobacteraceae bacterium
GAGGGAAGGCCGAAGCGAAGCGAAGGCCAGGGTGGGGGGCCTTTCTTGCCGCCCCCCCACCCCGATGCTCGTTTCACTGGCATCGACCCTCCCCACCACACGCTTACGCTCGTGGGGGGTGGGTTTAAGAAGATGCAGCATACGCGATCGCCCTGCCACAAGGGGGGAGGGAACAGTTCAGTGCTGGAGAATTTCGGTCCCAAAAACGAAGCATCCGGCGAAGACCGAACGATCCAGTAACTCAAGCCGGGCAACGACGACCGCGCCGGGCGGGGCGAACGTTTCGGCAGGGTCCATCCCGGGACGGCAAGAGGAGGATCGGCGAATCCGCAGCGCCGAGGGATCCTCCTGCCGCCGGCAACGGCGCGAAGGGCTGAAGAACTAGAGCAACGTGTACTGCGCGCGCTCGCGCCTGGCGAGCAGCGGCAGCGCCTGACCCGCGATGTAGGTCTTGAAACAGGCGCTGTCCTGATGGGCTTTCAGCGCGGCTTCGTCGGCGAACAGCTCGTAGAACAGGAATTGCGCGGGGTTTTCCTTGCCGCGCCCGATCAGGAACAGCTTTGTTCCCGGATCGCGCTGCGCTTCCGGCAGAAACTGTTTCAGAATCCCGGCCACGGCCTCCGCCTGTCCTTCCCTGGCTTCCCATTCGGCCACCACCAGAAGGCCGGCGCCGCTGACGGCATCGCCGATCGTCGTGTTGTTCGTTGCATACTGGCTCACGGTTGTCTGTCCTTTCGCTTGTTGAGATTGCGCAATCGCCGGCGACAGCAGGTTGGCCGCCGCGAGGCCCACGCCGACGCCGATGGCCGATCGTCGGCTGAACCAATCGGCGGCCGGCGTTGCCGGAATGCGGGGATCTGAATTTTCCACTGTCGTTCTCCGTACGCTTGCAATCGCGGACAACGCTACGCGCCGCCGACCGCGTTTCGTTTCCACCGCGGACGAAGCATCGGCCGCGGAACGGAGCGCGGCGATCGCTGCACAGGTCCGTATCGGGAAGGGGCGGCCGCCGGATGCGCACAGGCTGTGCGTAACCCGGGTTGAAGTTGTCGCACTGGGCCGGCGACGATAATGTCGGGGCCAGTCGGACGGCCGCGCGGGAGCCGTGATCCTGCCTGCGACGGACGGTCGTTAAACGTTCTACGTCAAACGTCCTGCGTTAAGCGTCGCGTGTGAAGAGTCATTCGTCTGGTCGACGTTAACCGCCACCCCTTCGACTCGCACATCCGTCAATGTGCCGACGGCACTGCCCGCCGCAACAGGGCTATTCGTACCCGGGCCGACGTCATCGGGCCGTTTCGGATCGCTTCACCGCCTGAAGCGCAAGTTCAAAGGGTTCGAGCGCCTGAGGATTGGAGGATATTGGCGCGTGTGCGGCCCGACACCTGATCCGCCTGCGGACAGGCTCCTACGGTGCGCTGCGGCCGCGCAATAATCCTTTGAAACGCCGCGGGCCACAAAATATGCGCGATGGAACAGCATCCGGAAAAGTAGCGGCAGAGCGTTCGAAAAGCCTTGACCACAACATCTCGAGTCGTAAGAAACTGATCGAGTTCACGCGACAGCGCGGTCGCCACACCCAAACAGGAGACTAATCAATGAAGGGCTCAATCTTCGCCGCGGTGGCGCTTGCGGGCGTCACCCTCAGCTTTTCTGCATATGCTGGCGGCGACGCCGTGGCCGGCAAGAGCGTGTTCAACAAATGCGCGATTTGCCATAGTCCTGCCCCGGGCAAGAACAGCGTCGGCCCGTCGCTGTTCGGGGTTGTCGGTCGACCGTCCGCAACCGGCGCCGGATTTGCCTATTCCGACGCGATGAAGGCCGCGAACAAGACGTGGGATGAAGCGACGCTCGACGCCTACCTCACCGACCCGAAGGCGATGGTGCCGGGGACCAAGATGATCTTCCCGGGTCTGCCGAAACCGGAAGATCGCGCCAACGTGATAGCCTATCTCGAGACGCTGAAATGATCTGACGTTTGCGCGGGATTAAGGAGGCGCCGTCGCCGCTAAAGCGCGATAGCTTGTGATTGAATCGCTATCGCGCTTTAGCTTTTTCGGAAAACCGGTGTCCACTTTTCGCGAACGCGGCCGTTCCGGTCCGGATCATGCTCTAAAGACGGCGCCGCAACCCGAAGCCGCAGGGCCAGCGGCTGCTATGCCTTCTGCACCATCCGCGTCCCGTCAGGGTGGACAAAATGCGCGGCAAGGCCGCGCGCGCGCACCAGCGGCGCGGTGGCTTCCGCCGGCATCACGGCAAAGGCGTTGGACAGGGCGTTCGACTCGGTCGCTGTCGGCGCATCGACCGTAACCGAGAGCCAGCGCCAGCTGGTGCGACCGCTCCACGGCTCGAAAATATGGTTGAAGCGGCCCGCCTCGTCGAACAACGTGCCGTAGCCGCCGGCGGTCGCGACCGCCCGGTCCATCAGCGGAATGCGCTCGGCGATCGTGCCGGGAGCACGCGGATCCTCCAGTCCGACCGACCAGGGGCCTCCCGCGGGGTGCCCGCCGATCGCGCGGGTCTTGCCCATGTCCACCAGAGCGTGCTCCACGCCGCCTGCGCGCAGCAACTCGACGACGCGGTCGGTGATGTAGCCCTGACCGATGCCATTCAAAGTGATGCCCATCCCCGGCCGCGCGAACCGCAGCCGCGCCGGATCGATCTCCAAGGCCTCCTGGCCGACGCGAGCGACTGCCGCGGCGAGGGCGCCGGCCGCAGGGCCGTCGGGCGAGGCGTCGAGCCGGGAGAAATGTCCGGCATAGAGATCCCACAGCGGCTGAACCGTCACATCGAAGGCGCCGCCGCTGATCGCGCTGTAACGACGGCTCTCGGAGAGCACCCGCACGAGATCGAACGGAGGATCTTCGAGCACACCGTCGCGGTTGAGGCGCGAAAGCGCGCTGTC
>JBKQQE010000086.1:0-10647 GCA_052326245.1 Xanthobacteraceae bacterium
AAGCAGCAAGCCTTTTGTCCGCTTGTTTCCCGGCACCTTTTTCCAGACACCCTGATTGGTGCCTACCAAGTCGGGTACATTGAGTAAAAAGTTTAATGACCAGTCGAAGCCCTTCTTGGGGTCGCCATTGCGGCCGAAGAACCACGACTCGACCGGCGTGTCCGTCGAGACGCTCGGAATACCATTTAGCTCGCACTGGTCTGAAACAGGATTCGCCGTCTCCGGCGTACCGAACGAGGTCATAATATCCACGCCATCCTTCAGGATGAGTTCGGATGCGACCTCCGACGCCCTATTGGGATTCGACTGAGAGTCCTTGACGATAATCTCCAGCGGATGCGCTACGCCGCCGATTTCGATCGCGCCATGATACCTGCGCTGGATTTGTTCGATGACGAAGTCGAGATGCTCCGAAAACAACGCCAACGGCCCCGTCTTTGGGGCGACCACACCGATCTTGAGCGTCTTCGGCACCGCAATAGCCGGACCCGCAAAGCTCGCCCCCAGACCCGTAGCCGCAGCACCTTGAAGCAACGTACGCCGTGTAATGCGGTAACGCATGTTTCCCTCCCCATCTTTCGCCATTTGGCCGTTAGTCCGGCTTCTAGGCTCCGATGGGAAGCTAGCGTCCAAGAGTTGGGGGAGCACCTATCTAAAGATAGTCCCCTCATTCTTGGTCTCAGTTGATGCTGGGAGGGCCAGCCAGCCTTCCTGCTCTGTCGCGCCGAATTGCGGAAGCCGATCTTGACGGAGTGCCGCAATCCGGCTGCGACTTGCCGGTCGCTGATTGGCTCGGTCGCCCACGGTGCTGGCGTTTTCGCCTTGCCGCAAACGCCATTCCTCAACGGTTCATTCCGCGAACAAGCCACCATCTCCCGCCGCAGAATTGTTATCGGCCAAAATCACCTTTGGCGCGGCCCAGATATCCGCTCTTACTGATTCGATTGCGAGGTGCCGCGCCAGCGCACGATCCTTATACGTAGCCCAGCCAGCGCCAGTAGGTCGCGCCGAACAGCAGCGTCAGCAGATAGGCCAGCACCGTGATCACCAGGCCGGTGCGCACGAAGTCGCGCGCCGCGAAGGTTTCGGTGCCGTAGGCCACCATGCCCTGCGGCGAGTTGACCGGCAGGATGAAGCCGAAGCTCACCACGAATTGCAGCACCAGCGTCATGCCGAGCACGCTGATGCCCGGCGTCTGCACCTTCTGCATCACCGCGATCACGATCGGGATCATCGACGAGGCGAGCGCGGTGGCGCTGGCGAAGCCGAGATGGACGATGATCAGGAAGGCCGCCATCACCGCGAGGATGGCCAGCGCCGGCAGCTGGTTGAGGCCGAACCATTGCACGATCAGGTTGGCCAGCCACTGCGCCGCCTCGGTCTGCAGCAGCGCGGTGCCGAGGCTGATGCCGACCCCGAACAGCACGACGGTGCCCCACGGCATCAGCGCATTGGCCGCCTTCCAGTCCATCACCCCGATGCCGGGCAGGAACAGCAGGGCGACGGCGATGGTGGTCGTGGTCGAACTGTCGAAGGAATGCAGCACGCCCTCGGTGGCCCAGAAACACAGCAGGGTGAGGGACACCGCCAGCAGGCGGGCCTGCTTGCCGGTGACTGGGCCGAGTTCGGCCAGCGACTTCTGCACGCTGGCGTGGCCGCCGGGAATTTCGTCGGTCTCGGGCGGCATCATGGTCATCATGATGAAGTACAGCCCGATCGACAGCAGGATCGAGAACGGCGCGGCGGCGACCAGCCAGCTCAGCCAGGTGATGTCGTGGCCCAGCATCTTCTGGATGAAGCCGACGGCCACCATGTTCTGCGCCGCCGCGGTCTTGATGCCGACATTCCAGACGCTGACCGCCTGCACCGTGGTGATCATCAAAAGCCCGGCGAACCGGCTCTTGCGGTCGACGCCGAACGCGAGGATCACGCCCATCATGATCGGGATCACCGCCGCCGCGCGCGCGGTGGCGCTGGGCACCAGGAACGCCAGCACGGTGGACACCACGATGGCGCCGATCACGATCCGGCTGGTTTTCGTGCCGACCCGCGCCAGGATCATCAGCGCGATCCGGCGGTCGAGCTGCGTGATGGTCATGGCGGCGGCCAGGAACAGGGCGGCGGCCACCAGCGTCAGCGCGGTGTTGCCGAAGCCGCTCATGGCGATGGTGAGGCCCTGAACCGTCCCGATCAGCACCTTGGGATTGGCCAGCGTCGGCGACAGGCCCAGCAGACACGCCATCAGCGCCGAAATCACCACCGCGCTCACGGCATAGTCGAGCGCGTCGGTGACCCAGACGATGACCGCGAAGGCGAACACCGCGAGCATCCGGTGACCCGCCAGCGACAGCCCCGCCGCCGTCGGCAACAGCAGGATCGCGACCAGCACGGCGGCGGCCAGCAGCAGTCCCCAATGGGCCCTGATCCAGCTCTCGGGTCGGGCGCCGCTCTGCGCGATATCACCCGGTGGCGTCTCTTCTGCGATGGCCATGATGGTCCTCCCCCACAGCGATAGTTCGTCGAATTGGAGACTGTGGTTTTGCGATGGATCAAGCGCCAGCCCGGCGTCACCTCCCCGTAACAATTCGATGCGGCGCCGGCGCAGGTGCGGCGGCGTGCGTCGGCTGGGGTCGAGTGGTTCGAGCCAAACTGCCGAGTCCGATACAATTTCTGCGTCATGCGCGGGCTTGACCCGCGCATCCACTCTTTGGCCAGCGCCGCAAGTTTAAGAGTGGATGGCCGAGACAAGCCCGGCCATGACGCACGACTCGACGACGCGCCGCGCATTCGCTCGCCTCACCGGCGCCGCTTCGCCGATCCCGGCTTCGACTGCCTCGACTTGCCGCGCTTCGGCGCCGCGGCGCGGCGCGGGGGCGAAGCCGGGGTCGCCGCGCCGGGCGCGGCACCGCCGTGCAGGCGCAGCCCGTCGACGAACACATCCATCAGCCGCTGCACGCTCACCTGCCAGCCGGGCCGGTCGTGCATGTAGCACATGCCGATCAGGGCGCGCAGCACATCCTCCGGCCCGACATCGGCGCGGATCTCGCCGGCCTCCACCGCGCGCGCCAGCAGCGCGCCGATCGCCCTGGTGAGGCGGTCCGACGAATAGGCGGTGAGTTCCGACGGCCCCTGCGCGGCCAGCGCCAGCGCCGCGGCCATGCCCTTCTTGGTGACGACGAACTCGATGTTGGCGCGCAGCCAGCGGCGCAGCGCCTCGACCGGCGCGGCGTCGCCCTTCAGCTGCTCCGCCAGCTCGCCGAGCTGCTCCACCTCGCGCCGGTACACCGCCTCGTACAGCGCCTCGCGGGTCGGGAAGTGACGATACAGCGTGCCGATGCCGACGCCAGCGTGTCGCGCCACCGCTTCGAGGCTGGCATCCGGCCCGCCGGCGCTGAACACCGCCTTGGCGGACTCGAGCACGCGCTCGCGGTTGCGCACGGCGTCGGCGCGCGGCTTGCGAACGATTGCGGAAGGATCTGTCATCGGGCTTCGGGTCATGTGGTGTTGCCGTGGCGTCGCCCCGCTTCAACGTCTTGTGAGCGGCTTGACGTGTTTACCCCGGGACTCGCCTCTTGCAAAACGGAGGCATCCTCCGTATAGTATCCCTGTTCGCGTGGCCCGCGCGCCCACCCCCCCTGCGGCGGCGCCTGCGATGGATCTATCCGGCCTTGAACGCCTTGTTCGTGCGGCTCTCTTCCCGCCACGACCCCGCTTGACCATAGCATCGATCGGAACCCTGCATGACCCTTTTCACCAGCCTCACAGTCAACGGTGTGCGGCGAGACATCGCGCTGGACGACCCGCGCGTCACGCTGCTGGACCTTTTGCGCGAACGGCTTCACCTCACCGGCACCAAGAAGGGCTGTGACCGCGGCCAGTGCGGCGCCTGCACCGTGCTGGTGGACGGCCGGCGCGTCAATGCGTGCCTGGTGCTGGCCATCAGCCTCGACGGCGCCGACGTCGTCACCATCGAGGGCCTCGCGCGCGGCGACGAACTGCATCCGGTGCAGGCCGCCTTCATCGCCCATGACGGCCTGCAGTGCGGGTTCTGCACGCCCGGCCAGATCATGAGCGCGATCGGCCTGATCGGCGAAGGCCAGGCCGGCGCCGACCCGGAACGGGTGCGCGAGGGCATGAGCGGCAATCTGTGCCGCTGCGGCGCCTATGCCGGAATCACCGAGGCGGTGCTCGACGCCCAAAAGCAACTCGCCGAAACCAGCAAGGAGCGCGCCGCATGAACAATTTCGACTATGTCAGGCCCGCCACGATCGCCGATGCGGTCAAGGCCGCGGCCGCGCCGGGCGCCAGCTATCTGGCGGCGGGCACCAACCTCCTCGACCTGATGAAGGGCGGCGTTAGCCGGCCGAGCCGTCTGGTCGACGTCTCCCGCCTGCCGGGGCTCGATCGCATCGAGCGCCTCGCGGACGGCGGCGTGCGCATCGGCGCGCTGGTGCGCAATGCCGATCTCGCCCATGACGCGGATTTCGCCCGCGGCTTCCCCGCGGTCGCCGAGGCGCTGCTGTCGGGGGCCTCGGCGCAGCTGCGCAACGTCGCCACCGTCGGCGGCAATCTGTTGCAGCGGACCCGCTGCGGCTATTTCTACGACGTCGCCAGCGCCTGCAACAAGCGCGCGCCGGGCTCGGGCTGCGATGCCCGCGGTGGCGAGAACCGCGCGCACGCGGTGCTGGGCTGGAGCGAGGCCTGCATCGCCACCCATCCGTCGGATTTCTGCGTGCCGCTGGTAGCGCTCGACGCCGTGGTGGAGATCGAAGGCACGCGCGGGCGGCGCGAGGTCGCGCTCGAGGCCCTGCATCGCCTGCCGGGAGACGCGCCCGAGCGCGACAGCGTGCTGGAGCCGGGCGACCTGATCGTGGCGCTGCGGCTGCCGGGCGCGGCGCGCGCCTTCGCGGCGCATGCGCGCTACGTCAAGCTGCGCGAACGCACCTCCTACGCCTTCGCCGTGGTGTCGGCGGCGGCCGCGCTGACGCTCGACGGCGGCACGATCAGGAACGCGCGGCTCGCGCTTGGCGGCGTCGCCGCGAAACCGTGGCGCGCCCGCGCCGCGGAGGAAACGCTGGCGGGCACGAGCCCCGGACCCGACGCGTTCCGCCGCGCCGCTCAGGCGGCGCTGGCCGACGCCAGACCCTCCGGCGACAACCGCTTCAAGATCGAACTGGCGCAGCGGATCGTCGCACGCGCGCTCGCGCTCGCCGCGGCGGGCACGCCGACACGCACGCCCGCGCTTCCCGCCTCTGTGTTTTCCTCCGTTCCCGGAGCTCTCCTCGATGCCTGAGATCAACCTCACTTTGGATCCCGCCCATCTCCGCCACGGTTCCAATATGGGCCAGCCGCTGACCCGCCGCGATGGCGTCCTCAAGGTCACCGGCCAGGCCCGCTACGCCGCCGACAACCATCCCGCCGGCATGCTGCATGCCGTGGTCGCCGTCAGCAGCATCGCCCGCGGCCGCGTCAGCTTTCTCGATATCGCGGCCGCCAAGAGCCATCCGGGCGTGGTCGAGGTCATGACCCCCGCCAACCGGCCGAAGCTCGCCGAAGACCCCGACGCCAAGACCAACCCCTTCATGTTCCGGCTCGAGCTGCTGCAGAACGACCGGGTGCGCTATGCCAACCAGACAATCGCGGTGGTGATCGGGGAGACGCTGGAGGCCGCGACCGAAGGCGCGGCGCTGCTGGCGCCGCGCTACGAAGCCGAGCCGGCGCGTGTCGGCCTCGACGCCGGCGAGAGCTTCGTGCCGCCCGCCATCGGCGTCGGCCATCCCGCCGAGCAGCGCCGTGGCGACGTGGAGGCCGGGCTCAAGGCGGCCACGCATCGCGTCGACGCCACCTACGAGACATCGATGCAGTACCACAACGCCATGGAGCCCCATGCCATCGTCGCGGCGTGGGACGGCGATAAGCTGTCCATCGACACCCCGACCCAGGCGCTGTTCATGGCGCAGATGCGGTTGGCGGGGCTGCTCGGCATCGCGCCGGACAACATCCACATCCGCAGCCCGTTCCTCGGCGGCGGCTTCGGCGGCAAGGGCTTCCTGTCCGGGCCGCAGGTGCTCGGCATCCTGGCGGCGCGCCTCGTCGGCAGGCCGGTCAAGCTGGTGCTGCGCCGCGAGCAGCTGTACGGGCCGGTGGGCCATCGTTCGCCCTCGCGCCAGCGGCTGCGCATCGGCGCCAACGGCGACGGCCAGCTCACCGCGATCGATCATCACGCCAGGGTCGCGTCGAGCACGTTCGACGATTTCTTCGAGCCCGCCGCCGACGCCTCCCACACCCTCTATGCCAGCCCCGCGATCGCCACCTCGCACCTCGCGGTGCGGACCGACACCGGCACGCCGCTGTTCATGCGCGCGCCGGGCGAGGCCACCGGATCGCTGGCGCTGGAGAGCGCCATCGACGAGGCGGCGGTGGCCTGCGGCATGGACCCGCTCGCCTTCCGCCTGAAAAACTACGCCGACGTCGAGCCGATGACCGGCAAGCCGTTTTCCTCGAAGGCGCTGCGCGAATGCTACGCGCAAGGCGCCGAACGCTTCGGCTGGTCGAGGCGGCCGCTTCAGCCGCGCCAGCTGCGCGACGAGGCCGGGCTGCTGGTCGGCTGGGGCGTCGGCACCGCCACGTTCCCGGCGCTGATGTTCCTGGGCCAGGCGCGCGCGGTGGTGCGGCGCGACGGCTCCGGCCTGATGGAGACCGGGGCGCACGACATGGGCCAGGGCGCCTGGACCGCGCTGGCGCAGATCGCCGCCGACGCGCTCGGCCTTGGCCTCGACGCCGTCGCGTTCAGGGCCGGCACCTCCGACCTGCCCGACGCCGGCATCGCCGGCGGCTCCGCCCACACCGCGACCGCCGGCATGGCGCTGCATAACGCCGGCGCGGCGGTGATCGCCAAACTCGCCGATCTCGCCACCACCGATCCGCGCTCGCCGCTGTACGGCGCCGGCAATGCCGGGGTGGTGGCGCGCGGCGGCCGGCTGCAACGCCGCGACGACGAAGCGCGCGGCGAGAGCTATGCCGACATCCTCGGCCGCGCCGGGCTTGCCGAGATCGAGGCGAGCGGCAGCGGCGTCGCCGATGCCGCGGCGCAGGCGACCTACGCCATGCACGCGCACGGCGCGGTGTTCGCCGAGGTCAAGGTCGATCCCGACCTCGGCCAGATCCGCGTCACCCGCCTGGTCGGCGCCTTCGCCGCGGGGCGGATCATCAACCCGCGGCTGGTACGCAGCCAGTATCTCGGCGGCATGATCTGGGGCCTGTCGTTCGCCCTGCACGAGGAAGCGGCGATGGACGCTCGCTCCGGCCGCACGCTGAACGCCAACCTCGGCGACTACCACGTGCCGGTGAACGCCGACGTGCCGAGCCTGGAGGCGCTGCTGATCGAGGAGCACGACCCGCACGTCAACGCGCTCGGCATCAAGGGCGTCGGCGAGATCGGCATCACCGGCTCCGCCGGCGCGATCGCCAACGCGGTGTGGCACGCCACCGGCACGCGGGTGCGGCGCTTCCCGATCCGCATCGAGGATGTGCTGGGGATGAAGGGGTGAGCCGTCGCGGATACTCACGCCGTCACCCTGGGGTGCGCGCAAAGCAACGCCTGCAATAGCCAACAGCGTCAGCAGCAAAGCGTGGATGCGCGGGTCAAGCCCGCGCATGACGCGGAGAGTGTGGCGGCGCCAGCGACAAGCCCACCGCGCTTCTCCAATTTCCCCGTCATTGCCGGGCTTGACCCGGCAATCCACTCTTGCTTTGCGGTGACAGTCGCGAAAAGTGGACCCGCGGGTCAAGCCCGCGGGTGACGCAGAAAACGAGGATGCCACGCTCCTCCGCCTTACCGAAATTTCATCTGCATGAATTGAGCGCTCAGCCGCGGTTCAGCTGCAAACCCGCATCCTCCCCGCGGTATCTGATCTTGCAAAGGAGGATCTCATGAAGCTGAAATTCGCAGTCGTCGGACTTCTCGCGCTCAGCGGCGCGGCGCTCTCGAGCGGTGCCGCTTCCGCCATGCCGATCGGCCTCGCCACCAATACCGACATCGCCTCCAACGTCGAGCAGGCCCGCTGGGTGTGCGGACCCTATCGTTGCTGGTGGCAGCCGAACGTCTACGGCGCCTACGGCTACTACGGCGGCCCGGGATTCTACAGCCGCGGCTGGCATCGCGGCTGGGGCTGGCACGGCGGTTGGCGCGGCCGCCGCTGGTGAGTGCGTCCGCGCCGGAGCGTCGCTCGCTTTGAAATACAACGTCATGGCCGGGCTTGACCCGGCCATCCACTCTTTCCTTGATGCAGCTTCCCGATTTAAGCGTGGACCCGCGGGTCAAGCCCGCGGGTGACGCAGCAAATGCCTCTGCCTCGCGGACCTCAGGCAGCTCTCGCCGCATCTCCCGTCTGGCTAACGCGCCGGGGGCGCGGTAGAACGGCCCCATGACAGCTCCTCTCGAACTCGGCGTCGATACCTTCGGCGACGTCACCGGCGGCGCCGACGGCGTGCTGCTGCAGCACGCCCAGGTGCTGCGCGACATCGTCGAGGAGGCGGTGCTGGCCGACCAGCTCGGCATCGATTTCTTCGGCGTCGGCGAGCACCACCGCGCCGACTTCGCGGTATCCGCGCCCGAGGTGCTGCTGGCGGCGATCGCGGCGCGCACCAGCCGGATCCGGCTCGGCTCCGCGGTCACGGTGCTGAGCTCGGACGATCCGATCCGGGTGTTCCAGCGGTTCTCGACGCTCGACGCCGTCTCCGGCGGCCGCGCCGAAGTCATCGTCGGCCGCGGCTCGTTCACCGAATCGTTTCCGCTGTTCGGCTACGAGCTCAGCCAGTACGAGGAGCTGTTCGAGGAAAAGCTCGACCTGTTCGCGCAGCTGATCACCCAGGACGAGATCACCTGGAGCGGACGCACCCACGCGCCGCTGACCGGGCAGCGGGTGTTTCCCGGGATCGAGAACGGGCGCTTGAAAACCTGGGTCGGGGTCGGCGGCACGCCGAAATCCGTGGTCCGGGCCGCGCGCTACAACATGCCGCTGATGCTCGCCATCATCGGCGGCGACCCGCGGCGGTTTACGCCCTATGTCGACCTCTCCCGCCGCGCCTACGAGCAGTTCGGCGCGCCGGTGCAGCCGATCGGCGTGCACTCGCCGGGCTATGTCGCCGACACCGACCAGGAGGCCCGCGAACAGCTGTGGCCGGACTACAAGGGCATGCGCGACCGCATCGGCCGCGAACGCGGCTGGCCGCCGATGGACCGCGACGAATTCGACCAGGAGGTCGAGCACGGCTCGCTCTATGTCGGCGCGCCGGAGACGGTCGCCCGCAAGATCGCGGCCACGGTGCGCGCGCTCGGGCTGTCCCGGTTCGAGATGAAATACAGCGCCGGCGCGCTGTCGCACGGGCGGATGATGCGCAGCATCGAACTGTATGGCGCCAGGGTGATTCCGCTGGTGCGCGACATGCTGGCGTAGCGGCGGGCGTGCGCGGGACGCTACTCATAGCCTGACCGAGGATCTCCACTGTCGGCGTCATGGCCGGACTTGTCACCGCAAGCCGGGTTTACCCGGCTTGCGGCACTAAACAAGAACGCAACGCGGCGGGAGCCGCGTTGCTACGCCATCCACGTCTTGCCTGCCGAGATTTCGTGGATGCCCGCAACAAGTGCGGGCATGACGAGTCATTCCAGGTGAGATAGTCTGCGCCTATAACGACTGTGCGGGGTTTCCCTGGGGGGCGGGTCGCGATGCGGTGGGGTGTTGTCATTGTGGCGTTGCTGTGGGCAAACGCCGGTTTTGCCGCAGACGCCATCGTCAAGGACGGCGGCACCTTGCTGCTCGGCGACACCGTGTTCCGGCTCAACGGCATCGATGCGCCCGCTTACGACCAGACCTGCATCGACGACCACGCCGACCCGTGGGCCTGCGGGGTGGAGGCGCGCGACCTGCTGGTCAAGCTGATCGGCAAGCGCGACGTCCACTGCGACGATCTGGGCGCCGATGACACCGGCAAGGGCCGCCGCCTCGGCCTGTGCACCGCCGAGGGCGAGACGGCGAGCCTGAACCAGCTGATGGTGCGCGCGGGCTTCGCGCTCAACATGGAGCCTTCGGCGAAGGGCCGTTTCAAGGCCGACGAGACCGTCGCCCAGGACACCCGCGCCGGGCTGTGGAAGGGCTGCTTCGTCGCCCCGCAGCACTTCCGCAAGGGATTGCAGACCGCGCCGCTGTTCGGCCCGGCCTGCCGCAAGGACAAGGACGCCGAGCTGCGCGCGCTGTTGTTCCCCGCCGAGCCGGCGATGCCGCCCGGCTGCAGCATCAAGGCGCAATACGCCCGCCGCGCCCGCTTCACCGGCAATGTCGGGATCTATCACCTGCAAGGCTGTCGCAGCTATCCGTCGCTGACCAAGCCCAACCGCTGGTTCTGCTCGGAGGAGGACGCCCAGGCGGCCGGCTTCCGCCGCGCTTTCAATTGCCCGGGCAAGCGGCAGTGACGTTGCGCGGATGATGGCCGGCGCGCCCGCGCATCCTTCGAGGCGCGCAAGTGGTTCAGCCCGGTCCCTCCCCCTCGAAAATAAATCCGCCGCGGATGTCGTTCCCGGGCCCCGGCGTTCGACTGGATGGTGTCGGCGGCCTGTCGCCGCCCCGACCCGGCCAGGAGGCCTGC
>JBKQQE010000087.1:0-2791 GCA_052326245.1 Xanthobacteraceae bacterium
GCGTCGACGCCGAGCGCGCCGTGGCGTTTTGACAGCTTGGATCCGTCCGGCCCGTGAATCAGCGGAATATGGGACATGCTCGGCACCTGCCAGCCGAGCGCATCATAGATCTGCTTTTGGCGGGCCGCGTTGATCAGGTGATCGTCGCCGCGAATGATATGGGTCACCCCCATGTCGTGATCGTCGACCACGACCGCGAGCATATAGGTGGGATTGCCGTCGCTCCGCAGCAGCACGAGATCATCGAGGTTCTCGTTCTGCCAGACGACCCGGCCCTGGACCTGATCCTCGATCACCGTCTCACCGGTCAAGGGCGCCTTGAGACGGATCGTCGGCTTCATTCCGGGGGGCGCCTGGGACGCATCGCGCTCCCGCCAGCGGCCGTCGTAAAGCTTGGAGCGGCCTTCCGCGCGGGCCTTTTCCCGCATCTGGGCCAGTTCCTCGGCGGTCGCGTAGCAGCGGTAGGCCCGGCCTTCGGCGAGCAAATGCTCCGCGACTTCGCGGTGCCGGGTGGCGCGCGCAAACTGATAGACGGTGTCGCCGTCCCAGGTGATGCCGAGCCATTTGAGCCCGTCGAGGATGGCGTCGATCGCGGCCTCCGTGGAGCGTTCGCGGTCGGTATCCTCGATTCGAAGCAGCATTTTGCCGCCGCGACCACGTGCGTACAGCCAGTTGAACAGCGCGGTGCGCGCGCCGCCGATATGGAGAAATCCGGTCGGCGACGGAGCGAAGCGGGTGACGATGGGTGCGGTCATCTCGGGCGTGCAATTCGGTCTTGGGGGACAGTCATCGGCGGCCGTGTATCATACCGGCCGGACCCTGTCTCATGGCTAGTTCTTTGTCACGCGTACCGCCGCACCGCTGCACGAACGTCGGAAAGCGGGCACTGGCCGGCCTGTACGGCGAGCGAAAAGCCACGTAAATCCGGCCCGGACGGTGCTGGATTGAGCGACGGAACCGGGCGATTCGCGCTCGCGCGAGCGAGAACCGAACGACGGTCATCCCGGGCCAGCCCCGCGGCCGCGGATCGCGGGGCCGGGCGCGCGTTCGGGCGCCCGGCAGGCGCTTGTCTCGGCACCTGCATCGGTACTTGGCGAGGGCCCGTTGATTTGGCACATAGGTCGCAGCTTGAAAGGTAGATGATGACTGACGAATCGATGCCGGACGCCGGGCGCGACTTCATCCGCGACATTGTCGCAGCCGACCTCGCCTCCGGAAAGTACACAAGCGTGGTGACGCGCTTTCCGCCGGAGCCCAACGGCTATCTCCATCTCGGTCACGCGAAATCGATCTGCCTGAATTTCGGCATCGCCGAAGAGTTCGGCGGACGCTGCCATCTGCGTTTCGACGATACCAATCCGACCAAGGAGGAGCAGGAATATATCGACGCGATTCAGCGCGACGTGCGCTGGCTCGGGTTCGACTGGGGAAAGCACCTGCACTACGCCTCCGACTATTTCGAGCAGCTTTATGCCTGGGCGCAGCATTTGATCCGTGCCGGCAAGGCTTATGTCGACGACCAGTCCCAGGAGGAGATCCGGCTGACGCGCGGCACGCTGACGGAGCCGGGCAAGAACAGTCCGTTCCGGGACCGGCCGGTCGATGAGAACCTCGATTTGTTCGCACGCATGCGCGCCGGCGAGTTTCCGAACGGCACCCGTGTGCTGCGCGCCAAGATCGACATGGCGTCGGGCAACATCAACCTGCGCGACCCCGTGCTCTATCGCATCCTGCACGCCCATCACCCGCGCACCGGCACCGCCTGGAACATCTATCCGAGCTACGATTTCGCCCATGGCCAATCCGACGCCATCGAGCACATCACCCATTCGATCTGCACGCTGGAGTTCGAGGATCACCGGCCACTCTACGACTGGTGCCTCGACAATCTGCCGGTGCCGTCGCGTCCGCGGCAGTATGAATTCGCCCGGCTCAATGTCACCCACACCCTGTTGTCGAAGCGCGTTCTCACCGAACTGGTCCGCGGCGGGCATGTCTCGGGCTGGGATGATCCGCGCATGCCGACGCTGGCGGGCCTGCAGCGGCGTGGCGTGCCCGCCGCGGCGTTGCGCGAGTTCGTCAAGCGCATTGGCGTCGCCAAGGCCAACAGCACGGTCGATATCGAGATGTTCGAATTCGCGGTCCGCGAGACCCTCAACAAGAGCGCGCCGCGCCGCATGGCCGTGCTGCGGCCGTTGAAGGTGGTGATCGAGAACTACCCCCCCGGCGCGAGCGAAGAACTCGAGGCCGCGAACCATCCCGACGATCCCTCGCAGGGCACCCGGCGCATCCGGTTCGGACGCGAGCTCTACATCGAGCACGACGATTTCATGGAGAATCCGCCCAAGAAATTCTTTCGCCTGTCGCCGGGGCGGGAAGTGCGCCTGCGCTACGGCTATTTCATCACCTGCCGCGACGTCATCAAGAACGCCGCCGGCGAGGTCGTCGAGCTGCGCTGCACCTATGATCCCGCGACCAAGGGCGGCAACGCGCCCGACGACCGCAAGGTCAAGGCGACGATGCACTGGGTGGCGGCGGCCGACGCCGTGCCGGCGGAGGTGAGGATCTACAATCACCTGTTTGCTGCGGCGCAGCCGGACGCCGGCAATTTCGCCGCGCAACTCAATCCCGACTCGCTCGAAACGCTGAGCGGCTGCATGGTCGAGCCGGCGCTGGCGGCCGGCAACGCGGAGGGCGCGGTGCAGTTCGAGCGACAGGGCTATTTCTGCCGCGACAGGGAATCCGCGCCAGGCAAGCCGATGTTCAACCGCACCGTCGGTCTGCGGGATAC
>JBKQQE010000088.1:0-4474 GCA_052326245.1 Xanthobacteraceae bacterium
GCCCTCCCCCACAAGGGGGGAGGGAGAACTCAAAACCGCGGGCCTCTCGGGCGGATCGAGATGTGTGAATGTCGTAGGGCTTGACCGGGCGACCCAGTACGCCGCCACGTCGCGGCTCTATCACGACCGCCCTGGAATACTGGATCACCCGGTCGCTTCGCGCCGGGTGATGACAACTTCGTTCGAGACAAGGCGCTCCTCGGCGTGCGGATGCTGTGCCTGACGCTCAGCCGCGCGCCGGGCATCCGAACAGCCTGCGCAATTCGCCCTTGGCGAGTTCGAGCCGCCGCCGCTGCGGCGCCGGAAGCTTGGATCCCGCGCGGTTAATGTAGAACACCAGCATCGACATCGCCGAGCGGAACGGCTCGCTCTTGCGGCGGCGACTCGCCAGGGCGGAGCGCCGCAGCGAGCGCGCGATCGCCGCCGGGTGATGCAGCGTGAACACGCCCTCTTCGAGATCCAGCGCGTCGCTCATCGCGGTGACGCGGTCCGACCACCGGCGACCCTCCTGCGCGTGGCGCCCTGCCCCCTTGCGCGCCGCGCGCTTGCGGGACTGCGGCTTTTTCTTCATCTTGGCCCCCTCCTTCACACCCGCCGTTCGCGATCCGCACGTCTCCTCCAGGATAGCCTCATGAGCGTCGAATCGGTCCGCGCCTTTTTTGCCGCCCGGGCGCCGGACCTCCACGTCATCGAGTCGGAGCACAGTTCAGCGACCGTCGCGCTGGCGGCGCAAGCGTTCGGGGTCACGCCCGAGCGCATCGCCAAGACCCTGTCGCTGCGGGTCGGCGAGCGGGTGCTGCTGGTGGTGACCTGCGGCACCGCGCGGCTCGACAACAAGAAAGCCCGCGCGGTGTTCGGCGGCAAGCCGCGGATGCTGAGTTCGGAGGACGTGGTCGCGGCCACCGGGCATCCGGTCGGCGGGGTCTGCCCGTTCGGTCTCGTCAGCCCGTTGCCGGTGTACTGCGATGAAACGCTGCGGGCGTTCGACGAGGTGGTGCCGGCGGCGGGCTCGATCAAAAGCGCGGTGCGGATTTCGCCCGCGCGGCTCGCCGAGTTGACGGGCGCGCAGTGGGTCGACGTCTGCGAGGCCGCGCCGGCGACATAGGCCACGGCGCCGCGCGCCGCGCCGGTCAGTCATGCGGCCGGTCGCGGCGATTGAATTCGCGGGGTGCCGCGCGGATAATGCCGTCCACCAAGCCGCCAAAGCTCGCCCACCCGCCGGCCGCGGAAACAAATTGAACCGGGAGGAATGACATGAAGGTTGGATTTTTGTCCGCCGTCGCCGCGCTGAGCCTGTTGCTTGGCGCCAGCGCCTCGGCGCAGGGCGTCAAGATCGGCATCCTCAACGACCAGTCCGGCGTCTATGCCGACTACGGCGGCAAGTGGTCGCTGGAAGCGGCGAAGATGGCGATCGAGGATTTCGGCGGCGAGGTGCTGGGCAAACCGGTCGAGTTGGTCACCGCCGACCACCAGAACAAGCCGGATCTCGCCGTCAGCATCGCCCGCAAATGGTACGAGGTCGACGGCGTCGACATGATCACCGAGCTGACCACGTCCTCGGTGGCGCTGGCGGTGCAGGACCTCTCCAGGCAGGCCAAGAAGATCGACATCGTGGTCGGCGCGGCCACCTCGCGGATCACCGGCGATGCCTGCACACCCTACGGCTTTCACTGGGCCTATGACACCCACGCGCTCGCGGTGGGCACCGGCGGCGCGCTGACCGAACAGGGCGGCGACACCTGGTTCTTCCTGACCGCCGACTATGCCTTCGGCTATTCGCTGGAGAAGGACACCAGCGACGTCGTCAAGGCCAAGGGCGGCACCGTGCTCGGCGCGGTGCGGCACCCGCTGAACTCCTCGGACTTCTCCTCCTTCCTGCTGCAGGCGCAGAGCTCAAAGGCCAAGGTGGTGGGGCTTGCCAATGCCGGCCTCGACACCATCAACTCGATCAAGCAGGCTTCGGAATTCGGCATCGTCGCCGGCGGCCAGAAACTGGCGGGGCTGCTGCTGACGCTGGCGGAAGTCCACGGGCTCGGCCTAAAGGCCGCCCAGGGCCTGGTGCTGACGGAAGGGTATTACTGGGACCGCGACGACGCCTCGCGCGCCTTTGGCGAGCGCTTCTTCAAGCGCACCGGCCGCATGCCCAGCATGATCCACGCCGGCACCTACTCCGCCACGCTGCAGTACCTCAAGGCGGTGAAGGCCGCCGGCACCAAGGACAGCGACGCGGTGGCGGCGAAATTGAAGCAGCTGCCGGTGGACGACGCGTTCGCCAAGGGCAAGGTGCTGGCCAACGGCCGCATGGTGCACGATCTCTACCTGTTCGAGGTCAAGAAGCCGTCGGAATCCACCAGGGAGTGGGATTACTACAGGCAGCTCGCCACCATCCCGGGCGACAAGGCGTTCTTCACCGCCGCGGAGAGCGGCTGCCCGCTGACGAAGTAGGGGACGGCGCAGCACTATTTCTCCGTCATGGCCGGGCAGCGCGATCCGTCTCTGACGGATCGCCAGGACTAAGATCTCCCGGCCATCCACGTCTTTCTTGCTGCACCGTTGCTAAGACGTGGATGCCCGCAACAAGTGCGGGCATGACGGCTCAAACGAATCAAACGCGCCTCAATACCCCAGCGCCATGCCGTCCTTGCGGTGATCGCTGGCGCCGAACAGCACGCCGGCCGTATGATCGATCCAGATCGCCTGGCAGCCGCCGAGCGGCACCTCCGCCCACGCCACGCTGTGGCCGCAGCGGGCGAGCGCGTCGCGCAGGTCGGGCGCATAGGTCGGCTCCAGCGCCAGCACGCCGTCATGGGCGAAGGAGCGCGGCGCGTCGGAGGCGGCCTGCAGGTCCATGCCGCGGTCGAACACGTTGGACAGGAAGCTGGCGTGGCCGGCGGCCTGGTAGTGGCCGCCCATCACGCCGAACGGCATCACCGCGCGGTTGTCCTTCACCACCATGCCCGGAATGATGGTGTGCATCGGGCGCTTGTTCGGCGCCAGCGCGTTGGGATGCGCGGCATCCAGGTTGAGGCCCCAGCCGCGGTTGTGCAGCAGCACCCCCGACTTCGGCGCGTAGATGCCGCTGCCGAACGCCGCGAACAGCGAATTGATCAGCGACACCGTGTTGCGGTCGCGATCGACCACCGTGATGTAGACGGTGTCGCGGTGGGCGACCTGCTCCAGCGTGACGCCGGGGGCCGCGCGCGCCGGCGAGATCAGGCCGCGCAGCCGGCCGATATGGCCCTCGCTCAGGTAGCGCGCGGCGTCGAGCGGGCCGAATTCCGGATCGGCCACGAACTGGTCGCGGGTGCCGTAGGCGAGCTTGGTCGCCTCCGCCAGCAGATGCACGCGGTCGACTTCCGCCAGCGCCTTGACGTCGTAGCCGGCGAGGATCCGCAGGATCATCAGCGCGGCGAGCCCCTGCCCGTTGGGCGGACATTCGTAGACCTCGTGGTCGCGGTAGGTGACGGAGATCGGCGTCACGCTCTCGCAGCGATGGGCGGCGAAATCCTCGCGCGCATGCACGCCGCCCAGCCGCCGCAGCTCGGCGACGAGCTCGTCGGCCACTTCGCCCTGGTAGAACGCGGCGCGGCCCTCGGCCGCGATCCGCCGCAGCGTGCGGCCGAGCGCGGGCTGCGCCCGCCGCGCGCCCACCGCCGGGGCCTCGCCGCCGGGCAGGTACTGCGCCGCCGCCGCAGCATTGCTCTCCACCCGCCCGCGATTGCGCTGCCAGTCGTAGGACACCCGCGGCGTGACGCGAAAGCCGTCCTCGGCCGCGGCGATCGCCGGCCGCAGGATCCGGTCCAGCGGCAGCAGGCCGAATTTTTCGTGCAGCGTGCACCAGGCATCGACCGCGCCGGGAATCGTCACCGCCACCGGCGACGTCGGCTCGATCGCCTTCAGCCCGTCGCGCTTGTGCCGGTCGAGATCGATCGCCGCCGGCGTGCGGCCCGAGCCATTGAGCGCGACGGGCACGCCGCCGCCCGGCGCATACAGCGCGAAGCAGTCGCCGCCGATGCCGGTCATCTGCGGCTCGACCACCCCCTGCAGCGCCACCGCGGCGAGCGCCGCGTCCATGGCATTGCCGCCCTCCTGCAGGATCGCCAGCGCCGCCAGCGTCGCCTGCGGATGCGAGGTGGCGGCCATGCCGCGCTCGCCGACCGCCAGCGAGCGGCCCGGAGTCATGAAATCGCGCATCGGTCTTGAGGCTCCTTGTTGTTGTTATCTGGCGGGCGGGCTAGTGGTCCGATTCTAACATTCGCATACCGTCGCCGCTGTCACTTTTGCGAATGTTAGAATCGATGGACCACTGGCAAGTATGGGTTTCTAGTGTCCCGAATCCGAAGTTCGCTTGATTCCGCCGCACCCTCCCGAGCGAACTTCGGATTCGAAAGGACACTAGCAATCCAAGATTCTAGTGTGGTTTGGTTCAGAAATTCGCTTTGAGAGGTCGCTGCAATGATGAAGCGAATTTCTG
>JBKQQE010000089.1:0-4833 GCA_052326245.1 Xanthobacteraceae bacterium
CCAGAATCTCCTGCACATCCTCGTGCGAGAGTTTGCCACTCATAGTCATGAACCTCGATTACTCAACGCCCGCAGCACATGCGCGAGCGGATTCTGGTCAACATGATCGATCGTCTTCTTTTCCTGGCCGCGATTGCCCCACACCGTCTCGGGTCGCGATTGCAGCAGCATGATGCCATGGTTAGCGGCCTCGCGCCGATCGATCGCCCATTCGATGTCCTGGGGCTGGCCATAGTGCAGCTCGATGGCCTTCGCCATCGTTGCGAGCGCGCGGATCTCGTCGTCGTTCACGCAGGCGGTCGTCTGCAGCTGCTCCGGAACCGCAACTTCAACCACCTTTCCCCGGTCCGCATCAGGAACGTGTTGGACGGTCTTGCGCGAGATGTCGCGCTTGCTGACCTCTCCGGTGATTTTGTTGATCACGAACTTGTCGGGCGTGACCTCGCCGCTCACGACCGCCGAGCCGAGGCCCCATGCGGCCTCCATGACGATAACCGATTTGTCGCCGGTGGTCGGACTGCGGGTGAACATCACGCCCGCCGCGTGCGCGTCCACCATGTGCTGCACCACGACAGCCATGGCTACGTCATCCTCGGGCAGCTTCAGGCGGAGCCGGTAGGTTACCGATTCCACGCTGTAGAGGCTGGCCCAGCAGCGCTTGATTCCGGATATGACTTCGTCGACGCCCTTGATCCAGAGAAACGTGTCCTGAAGTCCGGCGAAACTCGCTTCCGAATGATCTTCGGACGTGGCGCTCGAACGCACCGCCACCGGTCGGCGGTCCTGGTCGCCGCAGAGCCGCCGATAAGCCTCACTGATTTCCGCATGAAGATCTTCCGAAAACGTAGCGCGCTCCAGCTCGCCGCGGATCGATCGGCAGGTCTCCGCGATGGCGGCAGCGTCCGCTCCGGCCAAGGCGTCGATGCGCCGCCGAATCTTCCCGTCGGCGTCGAGCGCGCGGAGAAACGCTTCGAACGCCGCCGTCGTTACCACAAAACCAGGGGGCACCGCGGCGCCGGCGCGGATCAGCTCGCCGAGACTGGCGCCCTTGCCGCCGACGGTCGGCCGGTCGTCGATGCCGAGCTCGGAGAACCAGCTGATGCGAGGAGTATTACGGTCGGGCATTGTCATCGTTCCGAATGGTGGTGCAGCTTTCGTTCCTGTTCGCCGCGAAACCGGCGCGAGGGCCGACCAGGTCGGTCCACGCGTCGGCGCCTTTGGCTATTGGATCGTTCAGGCCAGGATCGTGACGCGGCCCGAACTGCCGTCGACACGGATCCGCTGTCCGTCCCTGATGCGCTTGGTTCCGTCTCCGGTGCCGACGACAGCCGGCAGCCCGTATTCGCGGGCGACGATGGCGGCATGCGACATGGTCCCCCCGATGTCGGAAACGGCGGCCCCGATCTTGCCGAAGATCGGCGCCCAGCTCGGGGCGGTGTTGGCGCAGACCAGGATATCACCCTGCTTCAATCGCGCGATCTCGTCGACGGTGTGGATCACCCGCGCCTCGCCTTCGATTACGCCCGGCGAGGCGCCGAAGCCCTTGAGCTCGTTCGGGTTGTCGGCCTGAGAAAGCCAGGAATTAATGGTGTCCGATGTCACGCCCCAGAGCATGATCACCATCGGGTCGGTGATGCTGGCGGGAACCGGACCGAGCGCGTTCGGGGCCTGCCACTTCGCGAGTTCCTTGAGCGCGTTCTTTCTCGCCGCGATGATCGGCCGCCAGTGGTTCTTGCCCGCGACGTCGCCGCCGATCGACCATGCCAGGCGCAGGTCCGACAAGGCTTCGCGGATTTCGCTGCGGTTCAGATGAAACACGTCCTCCAGGTCGTCCAGCAGGCCGTTCCTGCACAACAGCTGTCCGAACTCGCGGATCTTGTTGAAGAACGCGCCGGTCAGCCAGTGCTCGCAATAGAACTTGTGATCCTCGACATAGGGGAACACCTGGTGCGAAAGACCAAGCATCTGATCGAACACCGCGCGATCAGCATCGCTGTCGAGCAGCGCGCGATACTCCGAGATGATTCGGTTGCGCTGTGCCTTCAGTTCGGCGGTGGGCCGTGCCAGGCTCTTGCCGGATTTGATCTGGGCGACGTAGTTGATCAGCGCCGCGAACGGCACCCTGAGGTCATCATTCCAACGGCGGTGATGGTGGTAGAAGCCATCGCCCATCGAGGTGTTGAACCAGGGATCGCGGGTTTTCTCGAAATCCTCCAGCCAGTCGCGACCGGCGTTCCCCGCCCGCGCGAGGCTCGCCAGAATCTGCTGGGCGTCCCCGCCTTCTTTGAATTCCGCAGCGATGCCGAGTTCGACCGCCCGCGACGCAAGGCGTTTCAACTCGTCGTCGGGCCGGAACATCAGCGAGTCGACGCCGGCCACCATGTTGGCGATCGTCCGGTCCTCGATTTCCGGAAACGCCTTCTTGCAGAACTCGAAGAAGGTGAGGTAGGCGCCGTAGCCGAGGATCAGGAACTCGGAGTGATACTGCCACATCAGGAAGTAGTCCTCGATCGCCCGATCGTAGGCTTGCACGAGAAGCTGCCCGTCCGAAAAGCCTCGCCCCTCCTTGACGACGGATGCTTTGTCGAACTCTCCCAGTTCCGGGACCTCAATCGCCTCCATGCCGCGGATCAGGCCCATGATCCGCTCGTGCCACTCGCCGTAGAGCCGTTCCCAGTTTCCGAAGTAGAAAAAGGCCCGATCCTCGAATTCCTTGACGCGGCGCCCGATCTCGTCCGGATCGCTGACCGAATTCGCGGCAATGTAGATGCGGCCGTTGACGATGCGATGCTCGAAGCCTTTCGACGTCGGCACGGCGAACATTCGCGTCACCATGACCCCGAGGCCGGCATAGGCTCCTTCTGCCGTGATCGCGTCGAAGGCCGGCATTGGTTCCGGAAAATGCATCTTGTTGTAGAACCAGAAGCGGCCGTCGTCTTCCGGGCGAAATCGCGTGAAATACGGATACATTCCCTCGATCGCGTCTGCGCCGGAAAACCGCTCGGTCTGCGACGGCAACGGAAACGTATGCGTTGATTTTTGAGCTGACATGGCTCGAAACTCCCTCCCGATCTTATTTCTTCTGTTTCTTTTGTTTCTTCGGCTTCATCCCAAACCGCGATCGCACGACGACGTGCTGCGGCGAGGCCGTTGTTTTCAGATGATCCGGCAGAACCGGAAGCGCCGCAATCGCATTTCCACGAAGTTTCACCAGGTGCACTCGCAGGCGCCGGGCGTCACCGCGAGCGCGTCGGGCTGGAGAGACGCGCGGCAATGCTCTTGGCTGCCTGACCGAGCTCGTTGACATGCTTGGCCACGATCTCACGCCGCGTCGTCACCTTCTGGATCCAGGTGAGATTGATGACCCCGAGGACGCGCTCGTCGACGACGATGGGCACGGCGATCGAGTCGCGGCCGTCGTCCCATTGACGGCGGGGACGATCGAAATCGCCGCCAAACATTGGATCTCGCACGCCATAGCCCCGCTTGCGGGTGGCCGACAGCACGCGCTTGACCCAGGCGTCTTCCCTTGACGCCGCGTCTCCGGGCCGCTGGCTGTGACGCAGGCGCGACAGCACGGCGGCCCGTTCGCTGTCGGAGCAGAACGCCAGGTAAGCCCGTCCCGTCGCGGACATGATCATGTTGATCTGGAATCCGATCGGACCGAGCGGGATGTGATGGAAATAGGAGTGCGGACTGTTGGTCTCGATGACCTCCATGTGGTCGAGACGCGGCACGGCCAGGATGGAGGGCCAGTCGACGCGACGCGTCAGCTGCGACAGGATCGGCGAGGCGACCTCGACAAGATGCGAGACGTCGTCGAGATGTCGCGCGTTTTCCTTGAGCGAGTAGCTTGCGAGATAGGCATTGTCGACAATTCGCTGCCAGACCAAGCCGGCATCCTGCAGGGTCAGCAGGATGCGCAGCAGCGTCGCCTTGGGAAGCCCAAGCTCGCGATGGATATCGTTCAGGCTTACCCCGCCGGAAGCCTGAACGATCTGCAGAACGTCTACCGCGCGCGCCACGGCGCGTATCGTCTTGACCCGAGGTCTCGACATGCTGTTGCCTCACTCGCGGCCGTCGGCCGAGCGTTCCACACGACACCCGACGGCTCGAATTCCGATATCATGCGACCCGAGGGATCCAGAACCGCGGTATTAGAATCCAAGAACCTCGCGATTTATCGTAGCTTCCCAACCCCATCGACGGACCCGGCGAAACCCGATGCCGAAAGTCGTGCTGACGACGACCCTCCACGAAATCCAGTCAACCCCGCAATGAACATCTTACGGTATTTCACTGTGTGAAACGATCAACAGTTGCGAAGTTTTATTCCAAAATAGGGAGCTAGTGTAATCGTAAGGCCCTCCCCCTGGTCAGGACGCCGCGACAAGCAAGTATGCCGGAACGGGCGCGAGGCTGGTGGCTCGCGATTTTCCAGTCTCCGTCTTTGTCAGCCACGGTTGGCGGCGCGGAATGTTCACAACTGAGACCAACCGAACGGTGGATACGATCCAGCTGATGATCGGCGCTGTTGAACGGGCCGATATGGATCCTGATCATACGTTCCATAACCGCCCATTCCGCGAATCCGGACCCTTGGCGCCCCGAGCCGGTTGGATTCTTGTCACAGGATAACTGGCTGGAACTTAAGCAGCTGCTCGGAAATCGCCACAATCAAACAAACACAATCAAGCTACATCAATATTGAACGAGGGGCCGCAATCATGGGCGCCACAGTTTCAACGTCAGTTACGATCCGCAGCAACGGCAGGGAGGCAATCCACAAGGTGAAAATGTGGCAAGTCGCTGAGCAGATAATCAAACCTGCTC
>JBKQQE010000090.1:0-6688 GCA_052326245.1 Xanthobacteraceae bacterium
ATAGCATGGATAACCGTTGGCGAGCGCGACGCCGATCTCGCTGTCGTGCTTCATCCCGCCGATGCCAGGCCCTTGGCCCGCGCGCGGGTCGAAGATAATGTGTGGCTGCTTTCGCGGGTCGATCTCAGTGCCGGGCGGCGGCAAAATCCGGACGAGCCAGTAATTAACCGGCCGCGGCAGATCGCGCCCGTTCATGATGGGCTCGAACCCGAAGCGAAGAACGGTGGGGACTTTCTGGGCGGCGCGCTCGAAGTAGTTGTTGCCGCGCTGACGTAATACGTCGAGAAAGAGGACGGAGCGCTGCCATGCGTCCGTCCAGTAATCGAACGCTTGTTGCACAAGCCATTCACCCGGCAACGCTATCTTTTCAGCATTGTCCGCCTTCGGAGCGATCGCCGCCGAGTCGCTCTTCGTGACCGGAAACGCCATGTGTGCCTCCGTTTGAGCGCCGAAGCGAGCGGTTCGGCTATGAGCCTGGGGGCGACAGCTCCCTCAATCCGATATTCGCCGGACGAGCGTTGTCTGCAGAGCAATGATGCACCGGATGGAGCTTTCGGACAAGTCACAGCGGCGAAGCGAAGTGAGCCATATCGTGTTGCCGTGGATTCATCGGGTCTTTGCGCTGTTGAAGCGCTGGAGCCTGGGCACGTATCACGGCCTTCGCCGAAAGCACGTCGACAGCTATCTCGAAGAATTCGTCGTCCACTACAATCGCCGTTTCTATCAGCACGTCTCGTTAGAAGCCTTGCTCTGAATCGCCTCGCATCATGAACCCGTGAGCTACTGGGACATCGCCGGACACGCGAATCCTCGAAAGGGCGAAAAAACCGATAGGCGAGCGCCGCGTCATAGAAAAACGGCGACAGGAATGCGACAGGGCGGGTCAGCCAACACACAAGAGCAGCCAACCGAAATCGACAACCCACTAAACATAGACGAGCGTGGGACAACGGGATAAGCATCGTGTCGCTTGCACGCGTTCTGCTGATGCAAAATGGAGATTTTCATATGCGTCGACGCATTGTGCGAGGTTCAGGTCAATCACCTCATGCCTTCGTTTCAATGTTGAAGAGCCAGCGGCATTTTTTCCACCTTGTAGCTCGCATACGCATTATTACAACGGCGCTTGCACGCATTTCGCTCTGAATAAGGACATGCCAACGCCGCGAGCTGTTCGGGTTGTCGGGCGGCATTCTGCCGACACCGATTCTCGGCGGATTACGTCATCACTATGTTGGGATTTGATTTCCGACAGGGGCAGCCTGGGGAAAGTGACTGATCGGCCACAGTCTCGAATACAGAGAGCTTGACGCTGGACGATCCGGCACTGCCGAAGAACAACTGAGTGTGCGTCTTGGCAATGTGAAAGCTCATCGAGCTTTCTCGCGGTCGAGCAGTCGGCGCGTATGCCGTGCAATCATCAGGTTCTCGTCAGTCGGTATCACCCAAGCCGACACGGCGGAGCCTGGACTGGAAATGCTCGGGCCGCCATTGGCATTGGCCTTCTCGTCCAATGTGACGCCGAGCCAACGCGCGTCCCGGCAGACTCGCGCTCGGATCTCGGCCGAGTGCTCGCCAATGCCGGCGGTGAACACGAGCGCATCGAGCCCGCCCAACGCCGCGGCAAGCGATCCGAGCTCGCGTCCAATACGGTAGACGAAGAGGTCGACAGCTTCTCTTGCTGCGGGCGCGCTGCTCGCCAGCAAGGTCCGCATATCGTTGGAAATGCCCGAGACGCCGAGGAGCCCCGAACGCAGGTAGATCAGCTGTTCGATCGCCTGGGCATCCATCCGCTCGTGCTGCAGAAGATAAAGGATGACGCCAGGGTCGAGGGCGCCGGTACGAGTCCCCATCGGCAGGCCATCGACTGCTGTGAAACCCATGGTGGCGGCGATGCTCTGTCCCCGATCGATGGCGCACATGCTGGCGCCGTTGCCGAGATGGGCGACGACGACCTTCCCTTTGGCGCAATCGGGCATCACCTCGGGCAGTACCGAAACGATATATTCATAGGACAGGCCATGGAACCCATAGCGCCGAACCCCCTTTGCAGTGAGCTCGCGCGGTATTGCGAATTCCTGCGCCACCGCCGGCTGCTTGCGATGGAACGCGGTGTCAAAGCAGGCAATTTGAGGCGCCTTGGGGGCGAAGGCGCTGATCGCACGGATAGCAGCGATGTGATGAGGTTCGTGTAGCGGAGCGAGTGGTATCAAAGCTTCGAGGTCGGCCATGACCTTGCTGTCGATCAGCACCGGCTCCGAATAAGTCACCCCGCCATGGACAACACGGTGCCCCACGCCATCGAATCCGACTTCGCTGCCGACATGCGCCGCGAACCAATCGTGGATCGCTGCGATGCCGGCGGCATGGCCTTCACTTGCAACCGGCCCGTCGGCAAGCTTATTGCCGTGCGGATCGTTGACCTCCAGGTGGGGCGACGTCCCAATGCCTTCGACCTGGCCATGAGCGTTTGCGGAAAGCGACCGGTCGGCCAAAGTCTCGAATGCCGAGAACTTGATGCTGGACGACCCGGCATTGATGACGAGCACTGGTTCGCGCATGGGCATCACCCGACTCTGACGGCCGCGGCCCGCCGCGCGTGGGCGAAAAGCGCGGCGACAGCGCAACTCGCCATGCGCGCGCGGACGCTGTCGGCGCGGCTGGTCAGAATGATCGGGACGCGAGCTCCCAGCACGATCCCGGCCGCGTCCGCATTGGCAAGGAATGTCAGCTCTTTGGCGAGCATGTTGCCCGCCTCGAGGTCGGGCACTAGCAGGATGTCCGCTTCGCCGCAGACCCCGGATGTGATGTGCTTGATCTCCGCAGCCTCGCGACTGATCGCATTGTCGAAGGCGAGCGGTCCGTCGAGCACCGCGCCGGTGATCTGTCCTCGCTCGGCCATTTTGCACAAAGCCGCGGCCTCGATCGTCGAGGGGATCTTGGCGGTCACCGTCTCGACCGCCGAGAGGATCGCCACTTTTGGTTTTTTGATTTCCAGCGCTTGCGCCAGGTCGATGGCGTTCTTGAGGATATCAACTTTGTCATCGAGGGTCGGGAAGATGTTGACCGCCGCGTCGGTGATGAAGAGCGGCTTTGCGTAGGTCGGCACGTCCATGATGAAGACATGGCTAATGCGGCGTTCCGTGCGCAGCCCGGTGTCCTTGCGGACGACCTCGGCCATCAGTTCGTCAGTGTGCAGACTGCCTTTCATCAGCAGCTCCGCTTTCCCGAGGCGCACCAGCTCGACCGCCTTCTCAGCGGCGGCGTGGCTGTGCGGGACATCGACGATCTCATACCGGCCGAGATCGAGCGTCAGCTTCTCGGCGACGGCCCGGATCTTCGCTATTGGGCCGACGAGAATTGGCAGAATGATCCCGGCTTCCGCCGCGTCTATTGCGCCCGACAGCGAAGAGTCGTCGCACGGGTGCGCGACTGCCGTCGGGATCGGTGACAAGCCCTCGCAGCGAGCAATCAGCCGATCATACTTCTCGTGCTGGCGGAGTTCGGCGGCGCTCTGGGCGTTCATTGTGACCTCGCTGCGCTGCGCCGCCACTTCTCGACGGCGAGGATTGCAATCTCGCGTGATAGGCTTCGCAGCCTCACGAACCCGGGGCATCGGAAAGCTGCATCCACTCCTCAGTGACGCGCTTCATAGGAGAAGAACCCCCTGGCGGTCTTGCGGCCAAGATAGCCCGCGTCACACATCTGCTTTAGCAGTGGGCTCGGACGAAATTTCGGATCGTCGAAGCCGTCATAGAGCGTCTGCATGATGTCGAGCACAATGTCGAGGCCGATCAGATCCGCGAGCGACAGTGGTCCCATCGGATGGTTGGCGCCGAGCTGCATCATTGCATCGACGTCCTCTGGCGTCGCGAGGCCCTCGTAAACGCAGTTGATCGCCTCGTTGATCATCGGGATCAGCACTCGGTTGACCACGAAGCCGTAGCTGTCCTTCGAGACCCGCGCCTTTTTGCCTATCGCCTCGGTCATGGCGACGGTCGTTGCGCAGGTCTCGTCGCTGGTCTGCAGGGCGCGGATGATCTCAACGAGCTGCATAATCGGAACAGGATTGAAAAAATGCATCCCGATGACCCGTCTAGGCGATGACGAGGAGGCAGCGATCCGGGTCACTGATATGGACGATGTATTGGTTGCAAAGATCGCATCCGGCCGGCACACTTGGTCGAGCTCACGGACCAGCCCGGCTTTCAGTTCAAAATTCTCGAGAATGGCCTCCACAACTAGGTCGCAGTCGGCGAGGTCTTTCAATTCGGTCGTAGCGTGGATGCGTCCGAGGGCCTGCTCGCTATCGGAGGCCGAGACCTTCTCGCGGGCCACTAGACGACCAAGGCTATTCGCGATCGTCGACAAACCGCGGTCGAGAGCTGCTCGATTCAGGTCACGCATGATCACTGGATATCCGGCAACGGCGAACACCTGTGCAATACCATTTCCCATCGTGCCCGCGCCGATAACGCCAGTGCGCCGGATCTGCTGAGAAATGACCACCTCCATGCGGAATTTTTCATCAAGCAGGGTAATAACGGATGTTTCAGACGAAATTCCCCGGACGCCCACTGGAAAATACTGTGCTTTCCGTCATCGCGACAGCACCCAATAAGTTTGCCGTGAACCCAAGATACTGGAAGGCCGTACTCTGTCAACGCAACAGGATCATGAAGTTCAAGCCCACCGACCTGATAAGATCGGTGATGCCCTCGCGGGCCGATGGATCATCATCTACGATCGAAATCATCGACCTATTCACCACCGGCCTCCCGCTTTACGATGAATGAGCCAATGAGCGCGCAAACGTCCGCGCCGTTGCGCTCAGGTCGATTTTCATAAAAATTAAGTGAGCCTCGCTTGGCCTCGGGAGGGATCGGCGGACGCCGGCGCTCACAATCGCGTCGGCAAATTCGCTCGCCGAATTGCCGTTGCGGGCAAAGGCAAAGCGATGTTGCGATCCATCGAGATTGAGCACCTTGCCAGCTATGACTTCGAAATTGCGTTCAGGGCGGCGATGCCGGCTACGCAGATAATGGCCATCGAGGCCGATCGCGACCCCAGGAGTCACAGCATCGATTTCTGGATCTGCGGCTCCCACTGGACGCAGTCTCGCTAAACGCTCGCCGACCCGGCGGGTTCGGTTCCGTACCGTGCGAGCGTTGACGGCGCCGCTAACGGGCAGCAACTCATCAATCAGATCGGCGACCTTGGCAAAAGGCGCAAGCACGGCGAACTTGGCATTCACATAGGCGAGTTCGGGCGCCACGCCTTCTTCAAGCGTCAACGCCGAAAAGCCGCTCGGCTCCTCAGAGACGTCGCGACATTGGCAACGCACAAACCGCCGCACTGAAGCGGCACGCGGCCAAATAGGGCTCGAAAGGTCACCTGCCCGTATCCCTTGCTCGCAAGCATCGCCCCGCAGTGCACGCAGCGTCGAAATCGCTCACTCGTCGTCGACGCTTGCGCACGGACCATCTCGGTCTGGACAGCCGCGGTAAGTTGTTTTTGCCTCAACCAGTGTTAAGCTGAGTGTTTCGGGAACGCCCAATTTTCTCTTTCGATCCGAGCCACTTCAATCTCCATCGCCACGGGCCGGGCCGAAATCGGCCACACGTTTCATCCGCCACTCCAGTTTCTGCACGGCTCTACCTCCCCGGAAGGAACCAGAGCTTAGCCTTAAAATTGAAGGCCCCACGACTTTGCATGCTCTCGCCCCGCCTCACGACGGCGCCCTTGCGCTTCGCCGTCATCAGGCCGGGCAGAGGACTTCCACCTCCAAGCTCTCGAACATGCTCGGCACACAAAGAAAAAACCCGGCCACAAGGGCCGGGTTCCTATGGATCAGTTCTGCGTCGAGGCAAATCTATCGCAGACGATCAATACTTGGCGACAACCGGAGCCGGCGGAGCAAAGTTGAAGTGGTAGTTCACGCCGCCGCGCACCACGTTGATTTGTGGGTTTTGGGCAGAGGCAAAGGTGAAGCCGAGGGGCCCTTGCACTCCGCCGCTACCCTGTTGGACGAACAGATACTCCGCCTTCACCGACCAATGTGGCGCGAACGGCCACTCGACGCCGCCGCCAGCCGTCCAGCCAGTGCGCGTGTTGCTCACGTTCAAAGCCTCCTCCTGGCCATAGGCGAAGCCGCCCGTGCCGTAAATGAGCAAAATCGACGTCACGAGGAAGCCCACGCGGCCGCACGGCGCTCGAAGTCCTCGCCGGCAATCATGTGCACACCGTCATCCAGCAGAACGACGGCGTGACTCCGACGCCGGTCATGTCGCGGGCAATCCTTGTCCACAATCGCGAGCGAGGCGAGCGTCTCGCCGACGGCATTGTCCTCACCCCCTCGCACAACCCTCCGGAGGACGGCGGGTTCAAGTACAATCCCACGCACGGAGGTCCGGCCGATATCGTCGTGACCCGGTGGATCGAGAACGGGGCCAACGATATGTTGCGCACCGGCAATGTCCAGGTGAAACGCGTGGGCTTCCGCCGCAGCCCTCAGCGCCGACACGACGCAGCAGGACGATTTTGTCCTGCCCTACGTCACCGATCTGCGCAACGTTGTCGATATGGAGGCCATTCGCGCCACCGGCCTCAAGCTCGCCGTCGACCCCCTCGGTGGCGCCGCCGTGCATTACTGGGAACCGATCAACGCGATCTACAAGCTGGGAGTAGC
>JBKQQE010000091.1:0-4931 GCA_052326245.1 Xanthobacteraceae bacterium
GATGGCGCTCAATGTATTCCTCCAAAAGCATCGCCAAGGCGACGTGCTTGCGCTTCAGTTCGCGATGTACGGCCGCCCAGTTCGCCTCCTCATGGCACCGGGTACCCTGTTTCGTGCCGCTATTGGCGAAAAGCCGTTGCTCCAGAAGGGCGTCGGTCAGATCGGAGGCGAGCGGCCAGGCAATCCCCGCCGCCTCGCACCGACGCAGCGTGAGCCGCACCGTCGACGACGCTATGCCGACCCGCCGCGCGATCTCGCGCGTCGAAATCCCGGTGTTTTTCAGTCTCAGGCAATCGCGCAGACGGCGCATGGACATCCCTCCATCGGCATCGGGGTCTCTCCTCGGCAAAGCCGAAAGAGCGGACCCTAAAGAGGCCGGAAGAGGCGCTTCACTCGAGCGAAATCATCTTGGAACGGTGGGCGATTTCAAATCGGAATGCTTGAATGCTTGAGGGTTCGTTCAATCAGCACTCTCCGGGATAGGGGCTCGGCCGCGCGTCCTGCTCGCGCATGTTTATGATACGCTTGGATCACTTCCGCGTTTTCGCCGCGGCCTGGCACACACCGCCATTGTAGGACCAGCCCAACCTCGGCAGCGACGCGCGAATGAACCAGCCTGGCCGGGCCGAAGGCAATTGGCAATGGCGCTGCACGGCAGCTATGCTGCCTCCGGCCGTGAGGCAATGGTTGCGCGACCCGACACTCGCTTCGAACCGAGCGCTTGCTGTTGCCCCAAATCCTGGAACGACCTGATGGCGGTTATCGCGACGAAGAGCGCAGTCCTCGGGCGGGCGGCATTAAGGAGGCAAATATGACTCGAGCCACTAAGGCCATCACCGGACATCCGGCCTGGCGCGGCGGCGAAACCCAGCAATAGCCCCAATCGGAAAGGTGGCGCCATGCGCATTGGCATCGCCGCCGATCACGGCGGGTTCGCAATGAAGCAGCAATTGGCCGCCCGGCTGCACGCTGCGGGGCACGAGGTCGTTGATTTCGGCGCGGCTTGCTTCGACCCTGACGACGACTATCCGGACTTCGTAGCGCCGCTCGCGCGCGCCGTCGCCGCAGCGCAGGTGGAGCGCGGCGTGGCGATCTGCGGCAGCGGCATCGGCGCCTCCGTCTGCGCCAACAAGATCGCTGGCGTGCGCGCCGCGCTGATCGAGGATCATTTCTCCGCCGGACAAGGGGTCGAGGACGATCATCTGAACGTAATCTGCCTCGGCGGGCGAACCGAAGGCCCGGCGGTCGCCTGGGATCTCGTCGAGACATTCCTTGCCGCCAGGTACAGCCAGGCCGAGCGGCATCTGCGCCGATTGGCCAAGGTAGCGGAGCTGGAAGCGATCCACCAGCATAAGGATTGACCGACATGAGCGACGAACTGGACCAATTAGCGATCAACACGATCCGCACTCTGTCCATCGACGCCGTGCAGCAGGCCAATTCCGGTCATCCCGGAACCCCGATGGCGCTGGCGCCGGCGGTCTACACAATGTGGAACCGGCTGATGAATTTCGACCCGGAGGATCCAATCTGGCCGAACCGTGATCGATTCGTGCTGTCGAACGGCCACGCCTCGATGCTGCTTTGGGCCTTACTATATCTGACCGGCACCCGCGCGGTGAATGCCGATTACGAGCGGCTGGGCGAGCCAGCGGTCTCGCTCGGCGACATCAAGCGCTTCCGTCAACTCGACAGTAAGGCGCCGGGACATCCCGAATATCATTGGACGTCGGGCGTGGAGACGACGACGGGGCCGCTGGGGCAGGGAGTGGCGACGAGCGTTGGCATGGCCATCGCTCAGAAATGGCTGGCGAGCCGCTACAACCGGCCGGGCGCGGCGGTCTTCGACTACCGCATCTACGCCGTCTGCGGCGACGGATGCATGATGGAGGGGGTGGCCTCGGAGGCAGCGTCGCTGGCCGGCCACCTTGGCCTCGATAATCTCTGCTGGCTCTACGACAACAACCGCATCACGATTGAAGGCAATACCCGCATCACCTTCACCGAGGACATCGCCGCCAGGTTCCTCGGCTATGGCTGGAACGTGCTGCGCGTCGGCGACGCCAACGACATCGACCGCATCGAGCACGCGCTCGACGTTTTCCGCCAAACGCAGGGCCGGCCCACTTTTATCGTCCTCGACAGCCACATCGGTTATGGCGCGCCGCACAAGCAGGATACCGCCGCCGCCCATGGTGAGCCGCTTGGCGAGGAGGAGGTCCGGCTGGCGAAGCGCAGTTATGGCTGGCCCGAGGATGGGAAGTTCCTGGTCCCCGACGGCGTGCGCGAGCATTTCGCGGCCGGCGTTGGGGCGCGCGGGGCAGAGGCCAAGCGTCGGTGGACCGAGATGTTCCACGGCTACGGGCTGGCGCATCCGGAGCTAGCCCGCGAGATCGAGCAGATGCAGCGGCGCGAGCTGCCGCTCGGATGGGACCGAGACCTCCCGGTGTTCCCGCCCGACGCCAAAGGGCTGGCCGGCAGGGACGCCTCAGGTGAGGTGCTCAACGTTATTGCGCAGAGTGTTCCCTGGTTTCTCGGCGGCTCGGCGGATCTGGGGCCATCGAACAAGACCACGCTAAAATACAGCGGCGCTGGCGATTTTCAGGCCGCGAGCCCAGGGGGGAAGAACCTGCATTTCGGCATCCGTGAGCACGCGATGGCGGCGATCATCAACGGGCTGGCGCTGTCCAAGATCCGGGCCTTCGGCGCCACCTTCTTCATCTTCAGCGACTACGCTCGGCCAGCGATCCGGCTGTCGGCCCTGATGGAGCTACCCGCGATCTTCATTTTCACGCATGACGCGATGGGTGACGGCGAGGACGGACCGACGCACCAGCCGGTAGAACAGCTGGTGTCGCTGCGCGCCATTCCGGGGCTCGTGACACTGCGGCCGGCCGACGCCAACGAGGTCGTCGAAGCCTATCGCTGCATCATGTGCCTGCGCCACCAGCCGGCCGTAATGGTGCTGTCGCGCCAACCCCTGCCGACGCTGGACCGCGGCCGCTATGCATCGGCCAGCGGCGTCGCACGTGGGGCCTATGTCCTAGCCGATGCGCCCGGCGGCAAGCCGGACTTAATCCTGATTGCCTCGGGCAGTGAGGTCTCCCTGGCCATCGACGCGCACGAGCGGTTGATTTCGGAGAGCATTCGTTCACGCGTGGTGTCGATGCCTTCCTGGGACCTTTTCGAGCACCAGCCCCTGCAATACCGGGACAGTGTCCTCCCCCCTGAGGTGACAGCCCGCGTAGCGGTCGAGGAGGCGTCCACGCTCGGTTGGGACCGTTACGTCGGCGCAAAGGGCAGAATCGTCGGCATGCACACTTTTGGCGCCTCGGCGCCGCTCAAGGAATTGCAGAAGAAGTTCGGGTTCGAGCCGGAGCGCATAGCCGCGGTAGCCAAGGAAGTGCTCGACGGGCATTGACCGAGGTCGCCTGCCGGCGGCGCCGTTCCGTGGGAGGCGAACCTCAGGGTCGTTTAGTTCTCTGATCTTTGAAGGCGTTTTTGGGATTCCTTCGGTCGCAGATGTGTGAATCTATGGGCGACAACCCGAATCGGAGGTTGCCGCATGCAGGCGTCGCTGCTGGAGATTTTACGCTCGATCCCGGACCATCGTCGGGCGGAAGGGAAGCGGTTCGAATTGGCGACGGTGTTGCTCTACGCCATCCTGGCGATGGTCGCAGGCGCCAATTCCTACCGGCAGATGCATGAGTTCATCCGCGTCCATCGCGAGCGTCTCAACGAAGCCTTCGACCTTCGGCTGCCCTATTCGCCGTCCTACACCGGGCTGCGATTGATCTTGCGGGGCGTCGACCCGGCGGCGCTGGAGGCGGCGTTTCGGCTGCACGCCGCGACGATCAAGCAGCCGCCCGCGACTGACGGTTTGACCGCGATCGCGGTCGACGGCAAGACGCTGCGCGGCAGTTTCGACGCGTTCAACGACCGCAAGGCCGCGCACATGATGTCGGCGTTGCGGCAGGCCGACCAGATCGTGCTCGCTCATATGATGGTCGAGGAAAAGAGCAACGAGATACCGGCCGCGCCGGAATTGATCGAAGCGCTGGGGCTGACGGACTGCCTGTTCACGCTCGACGCCGAACATTGCCAAAAAAATTGTTCGCGCGCGTGATCGCCTCGGGCAATCATCTGCTGACCCAGGTCAAGGACAACCAGCCGGGCTTGCGCCGCAAGCTCGAACTTGGATCGGCGGGCCGCAAGCCGAGCGGCTTTGCGAAGAGCCAGGCCGTAGGCCGCAACCGCTGGGAAACACGAGAGCTGACCGTGTTTCCGGCCAAGGCGTGGTTCCGCCATACGCCGTGGGAAAAGCTGATCGAGACCGTGCTGCGGCTGGAGCGCACGGTCTGCCGGCGCGATCCGGCGACCGGACTTTGCAAGCAAACAACCGAGACTGTCTTTTGGGTTTCTTCGGCCATTGGCCCGACGCCGGAGCGTTGGAACGAATGGATTTGTGGCCACTGGCGTATCGAGAACGGCAGCCATTACGTGCGCGACATGACCTTCGCCGAGGACGCTTCGCGCATCCGAAAGAACCCCGACATTGTCGCGCGCCTGCGCTCCTTCGCCTACAATCTGCTCCGCGCCGGAGAGCACGCCAACATCAATAGCGCCCGGTGGCGCGCCGCCCTCGACATCAACTACATCCTCGAAATCCCCAGACTGTATTGAGAACTGAACAACCCTGAGGCGAACCTCCGCTCCGGCGGACCACTCTCCCAAAGCAGATGGCGTCTTTAGGCCCCCGTGCAACACAAGCTTGGGTAGATTGTCACGACGGATGTCGGTTTTGCTTAAGAGCTTCAACAAGCTGGTACGTAACTATTTCTTCAGCTTTACCCGTTATTCGGGCCGCTCTTTTGTCTGAAAACTTCAATCCGGGAACGATCTCTTGCGGCACTTCAACTCGCGCATCCCCT
>JBKQQE010000092.1:0-12519 GCA_052326245.1 Xanthobacteraceae bacterium
TTTTGAGTCCTCCCTCCCCCCTTGTGGGGGAGGGCCGGGGAGGGGGGTAAACCGCATGCTCTGAAATTGATGTGAGGGTGTCGTGAGCGACCTGTCGCGCTGCGGATTCTCCGCCACCCCCCCTCCCTAACCCTCCCCCACAAGGGGGGAGGGAACAGTTTATTGCCGGAGAATTTCAGTAGCAAAAACGAAGCAATTCGGCCGACCAGTGAACAGTCGGGATCGACACAAGATGTGTGAATGTCGTAGGGCTTGACCGGGCGACCCAGTACGCCGTGTCGTTGCGGTTAACCGCTCACGCTGCCGGATACTGGATTGCCCGCTTTCGCGGGCAATGACGGGGTAGCGAAGTGCGACTGCCGAACACTTCAAATCGCCCCGAAATCTCCGCCCCGTCCCAGCCCCGACGAAAACCGCGCCGCGCCCTTGGCGGCTTCCGCGCGCAGCGGCCCCTCACCGCCGGCGCCTTCCTCGCGCAGCGCCGCGGCGAGATCGTGGTCCCACTGCCGGTAACAGGACGCGCGGTCGGCGCGCATGCAGGCCTGCGGGAAGCGCGTCAGCTGCTCGGCCAGCTGTTCGGCCTCGGCGCGCGCGGTGCCCTGCGCCACCACGCGGTTGGCAAGGCCGAAGGCCAGCGCCTCGTCGGCCAGCACGGCCCGGCCGGTGAGGATCATGTCGAGCGCCCGGCTCTGGCCGATCAGCCGCGGCAGCCGCACCGTGCCGCCATCGATCAGCGGAACACCCCAGCGCCGGCAGAACACGCCGAACGTCGCCGTGGTGGAGGCCACGCGCATGTCGCACCACAACGCCAGTTCGAGCCCGCCGGCGACCGCGGGGCCTTCCACCGCCGCGATCACGGGCTTGGACAGCAGCATCCGCGACGGCCCCATCGGACCCTCGCCGCCGGGATCGTGCGCGTTGGCGGCGGAGACCGTCTTCAGGTCGTAGCCGGCACAGAACGCGCCGCCCGCGCCGGTGAACACGGCGACGTCGGCGCCGTCGTCGGCCTCGAACGCCGAAAACGCGGCGCGCAGCAACAGCGCGGTCTCGTGGTCGACGGCATTGCGGCACTCCGGCCGGTTGATGATGACGGTGGTGACGCGTCCGTTGCGTTCGACGACGACCTTCATGGCGTTCCCTCCCTCAGATCTTGCGTTCGCGGCCGGCCCAGAACGGGTCGCGCACCGCGCGGCGCAGCAGCTTGCCCACCGGACTCTTCGGCACGTCGTCGATGAAGCGCACGGATTTCGGCACCTTGTAGCCCGCGAGCCGGTCGCGGGCGAAGGCGATCAGCTCCATCTCCTCGGCCTCGCTGCCGACGCGGATCGCCACGAAGGCGGCGACCGCCTCGCCCCACTTGTCGTCGGGAATGCCGACCACCACCACTTCGCGCACGGCGGGATGCGCCGCCAGCGCATCCTCGACCTCGCGCGGATAGACGTTGTAGCCGCCGGTGACGATCATGTCGGAGGTGCGGTCGACCAGGTAGAGATAGCCGTCGGCGTCGAAGCGGCCGACGTCGCGGGTCCGGATCCAGCGGCCGGGCAGGATGGTCTGAGCATTGAGGTCCGGCGCGTTGTAGTAGCCCGCCATGGCGAACGGCGCGCGCAGCACGATCTCGCCGCTCTCGCCCGGCGCGACGTCGTGGCCTTCGTCGTCGACCAGCCGGATCTCGCAGTCGAGGCTGGGGCGGCCGCAGGCGGCCAGCCGCTCTCCGGCGTGCGGGCCGACATGATCGGCCTTGTCGAGCACGGTGATGAACAGCGGCGCCTCGGTCTGGCCGTAATACTGCATGAAGCGCGGGCCCCACAGCTTGAGCGCCCGCTCCATGGTCGGCCGCGGCATCGGCGAGGCGCCGTAGATCATCGTCTTCACCGAGCTCATGTCGGCCTCTTCGATGCCGGGGTGATCGAGCAGCATGCCGATCATGGTGGGGACGAGGTTGAGCGCGGTGGGCTTCCAGCGCTCCACCGCGTCGAGATAGGCCCCGGGCACGAAGCCCGGCAGCACCGCGGCGGTGCCGCCGCGGATCCAGTACGGCAGCACGAAACAGCCGCTGGCGTGAATCAGCGACGCCGCGTGCAGCATGATGTCGCCGGCCTCGATCGGCAGGTTCAGCAGCACATTCTCGCTCATCGCCGCCCAGCTCGCCTGGGTGTGCTGCACGGCCTTCAATTTGCCGGTGGTGCCGGAGGTGTAGATGGCGATCACCACGTCATCGGGCTCGGGGCGCCGATCCGGCAGCGTGTCGGGGTAGGCCTGCGCCTGCTGCACCAGGTCGGCTGCGCCGGCGGCGCCCAGGCCGACGGTCTTCAGTCCCGGCACCAGGCGCGCCAGTTCCGCGGCGCGCTCGGCGAGATCCGGCCCGTACAACAGCAGGCTGGCGCCGGCGCCGGTCAGCATCTCGACTTGTTCGGCGGCCGACAGCCGTGAATTCAGCGGCACGCGGGTCAGCCGCGCTTTGGCGCAGGCGAAGTCGATCGGCATGCTGAGCAGCGAATTGTTCAAAAGCAGGCCGAGCCGGCCGCCCACCGCGAGCCCCTCGCCCTCGATCAGCGCGTTGGCGAGACGGTTGGACAGCCGGTCGACCTCGTCGAAGGTCAGGCTCTGCTCGCCGAACAGCACCGCCTTGCGCGGCCCGTGATACAGCGCCCCCCGGCGCACCACCTCCGACATCAGCATGGCCGGTCCTCCCTCGCGCTTATTGTTGTTGCGGGCTGTTGCCTGGGTTCTGGCATCGCTGCGGGCATTTTCCGAAATGCAAAAAGCGAACATCCAACCCACCGCGCCAGCGTTGACGCGCGACATCATCCTGTCAAGATCGTGCCGGTGAATGGCGGCCCCCGTGACGGAGAGATGACCATGAGCTGGCAGCCCGCATCCGACCCCGCGCTCGGCGACGCGCGGTCCTGCGACGCGCTCGACCTCGTCATCGTGCCGCGGGTGCGCGATCTCGGCGACGGCTTCAATGTCCGCCGCGCGCTGCCCCACGGCCGGCGGCAGATGGTCGGCCCCTTCATCTTCTTCGATCATTTCGGGCCGGTGCAGTTCATCGCCGGCAAGGGCATGGACGTGCGCCCGCACCCGCATATCGGGCTCGCCACCGTGACCTACCTGTTCGACGGCCACATCATGCACCGCGACAGCGAGGGCCATGTCCAGGAAATCATGCCCGGCGCCATGAACCTGATGACGGCGGGCCGCGGCATCGCCCATTCCGAGCGCACGCCGGATGTGGAGCGCGCGGCGGGGCAGTCGATGCTCGGCCTGCAGAGCTGGATTGCGCTGCCGGCGGGACGCGAGGAGATCGATCCCTCGTTCCAGCATTTCGGTGCGACGCAGCTGCCGGTGGTGCGTGATACCGGCATCACCGCACGGGTCATCGCCGGCTCCGCCTTCGGCACCACCTCGCCGGTCGAGATGGTGTCGCCGTGGTTCTACGTGGAGGTCGCGCTCGACGCCGGCCACGCCGCGCCTCTCGACGCCGACCACGAGGAGCGCGCGATCTACCTGGTGGACGGCGAGGTCGAGATCGCGGGCGACCGCTTCGAGGGTCCGAGGCTTTTGATCTTCCGCCCCGGCGACCGCATCACCGTGCGCGCGACCACGCCGGCGCGCATGATGTTTCTCGGCGGCAGCGCGCTGGAGGGCCCGCGCCACATCTGGTGGAACTTCGTCTCTTCGAGCCGCGAGCGGATCGAGCAGGCGAAAGCCGACTGGAAGGCCGGCCATTTCCCCGCCGTGCCCGGCGAGCACGAGTTCATTCCGCTGCCGGAGTGAGGCGGCCGCCGTGGCGTTGCAAGGCAATGAATGACGCTTTGAGATCAAATCCGTCATCCAAGGTGCGAGCCGCGCGCCCGAGCAGGCCGAGTCAACGGGTCCGCGCGAAGCGCGGCCCGATGACGAACTCCGCGAGGGCAAGAGAGCGGCGAGCCTCGAAGGATGAACGGCCCGCGAACGTCGGCCCGGGCTGTCATCCTTCGAGACGGACGCGCCTCCTCTGGATGACGGATTGGCGCATTGGACCTTGTCGCCCTTATGCCGCCGCGGCACGAGCGGGTCGGTCACGCTCCAAGATCGAACCGGCTTGTGATTTTCAACACCCGCAACCGCACATTTTTACGCCCCCGGCTTGCGCGACCCTCATCCGAAATGGATTATGGGCGCGAAGGGATTTGCCAGGGAGCTATCGGCATGGGCGCATGGTCCGGACGCGCGATCGTTTTCGGCGGACTGATCGGTTTTGCCGCCGTCGCTTCCGCGGCGGAGCCGCGGCCCCCGATCGGCGATTTCGGCTCGCCGCCCGATGCCATGATTTTCTATGTGGCGCATGGCCCGGCCGGCGCCTGCGGACCGGGCTGCTCGGAATGGATTGCCGCCGAAGGCACCGTGCAGTGGGACACCCACAAGCGACTGATCGCGATCCTCGACCGGCAAGCGCCGCGCAAGCTTCCGCTCGTTATCCAGACCCGGGGCCGGTCCAACTTCAATGTTGCGACCAGCCTGGGCCGGATCCTGCGCGAACGCGGCATCGACACCACGGAAGGGGCGACCGACGTCGACGCCTGCAACGGCAAGACCGAAGCTGAATGTTTCGCGCTCAAGCGTCCGGGCGGGCCGCTCGACGCCAGGATCAACCTGTCGGAGGCCCGCTGCGATTTCGCCTGCGTGCTGATGCTGGCCGGTGGCGTGCATCGCAGCCTGCCGCCTGGCACCCGGATGATCCTGAGCGGCATGACCATCTATAACCGGCTGGCGCCCAACGTGTCCGACGAACACCGCGCGGGTTTGACGGCGCACTATGGCGAGCAGTTCCGCATCTATCTGCGCGACATGGGCGTCGAGACCGAACTGCTCGACATCGTCGAGCGCAATTCGGAAACCCGCAACCAGACCGAATTGCCGCCGTCCGAATGGGCGAGGCTGCGGATCGTGACGGCTTCGACGCAGTAACTAGTACGGCCAACCACCAATCCGCCTCCTAGCGCGTTCGGTCGTAAAATTCCTGGGTACGATGCATCTCTTGTCAAGGAACGGCATGGAGCTGTCTTTCGCCCGCATAGAGCCAGTTCTATATCGCTTCTTCCTGACAGTTAGACCAAAAAGCTCTGGAGTTTGGATTGTGAAAAGAAGGCGTGGTCGTATCCACTTCAAAATACTGTGTCTGGGCGGCGCAATCGGACTATCGCTGGATGCTGCATCGCAGTCGTTCTCTCAGACAGTTCGAGAGAGTGGATCGATGCCTGCTTCGGAAGCGATATCAATCCCTCTGAGCGGGGTTGTCCGAGCGGCATGGGACTCGGGTCTTTATCAACAGCCGTCCAGCGGGGGCAAGATCTTTTGGCTTGACGATCAAACAATTGTTGTCCGAGCCAGCAAGGAACGGAAGCCGCAAAACGAGGCGGAAGTAAAAGCGCAATTAGACGTTTTGTATGTGTGGCGGCTCGGCGAAGACCCGAAGCCGTATGGAGACGATCCCCACGCTGTGTCGCGAGCGTATTGCGCCGCTAAAGGCTCGATCAGCTATCATCTCAATCGCGTCGATGCGATGACGGGGAAGAGTGATCGAGTACGGTTAGTAGGGCCGCCTAGGCATGAACGTGAAGCCGAGCCTTGGCATCCTTCGCGTGCTGGCACTGCCGCTAATCCTTCAACAATTGAACGCGTCGACTGCGAACTATACGCAGATCCGCGTATGGCTCAGGTATTTTACGTTACCGACTCGGACCGCCGCTACTACTTAACGTTCGGCAAGGACCCTCTACTTGCCATGGCGCACGTCAAGCCTAGTGAGCCGTTAACTCTCTCAAAGGCGGACGGAACAGAAGCTTTGGCGCTCGCTATCACCAACGCGGATGTGGAGTTGGGAGCAACTCACTACCACACTTTTGACGGCAACTTCTATGTGTGGATCGCGAATCTTATGGCCGCGCCGGTTGATCGATTCAAATCATGGCGAGAAACGGGGTGCTGGCCGATCTGGAAGATCCATCCAGAGACCGCGAGTTCCGAGAAAGTCTGCATCCCGTTTGGCCGATGGTCCGGCGCGATGAGCGGGGGCATTTCAAACGCGCTCGAGCTTGCTCCAACCAAAGCGGGACTTCTATTCGCGTCGAATCCCATCCGTGAGACCGAAGATCACGGATTCTATCGCTTGGCGAATGGGACGGTCACAAAGATATTGCCGGGCTTCGTGAGAAATCCGTCCGTATCTCCGAACGGATGCAGAATTGCAATGGTCTACTATCCGAGTTTCGAGTCATATCGGCCTATATCGCCGGAATCATCTTCGATTATCGCGATCGATGTCTGCTCTAACCAATAATATCCCCCACCGGACGAACTCGCCAATTGGGAACTAACTGATGTAAAACTATGTCCTGACCAAAATGCTGCCGCGCCTCAGTTCAAAGGAGCAATAGAGTAGAAGCACAAAAGCCGCGCCATTCGGGCGCGGCCTCTTTGCATCACAGTCCTGATGGGGGCGAAATTCAAATCCCCGCCATCATGATGTATTTGATCTCGACGTATTCCTCGATGCCGTGGTGCGAGCCCTCTCGGCCGAGGCCGGATTCCTTGACGCCGCCGAACGGCGCCACCTCGACGGTGATCAGCCCGGTGTTGACGCCGACCATGCCCGACTCCAGCGCCTCGGCGACGCGCCAGACCCGGCCGATATCGCGCGAGTAGAAGTAGGAGGCGAGCCCGAACGGCGAGGCATTGGCCATCTCGATGACGTCGGCCTCGTCCTTGAAGCGATAGACCGGGGCGAGCGGGCCGAAGGTTTCCTCGCGCGACACCAGCGCGCCCACCGGCACGTCCGCCAGCACCGTCGGCTCGAAGAAGGTGCGGCCGAGCGCGTGGCGCTTGCCGCCGGTGACGACGCGGGCGCCGTGCGCGACCGCGTCCGCCACATGCTCCTCGACCTTCTTCACCGCCTTGTCGGTGATCAGCGGTCCCTGCACCACGCCGTCGTCGACGCCGTTGCCGACCTTCATCGCCTTCACCTTGGCCGCGAGCTTGTCGACGAAGGCGTCGTAGATCTTGTCCTGGGCAAAGATCCGGTTGGCGCAGACGCAGGTCTGCCCCATGTTGCGGAACTTGGAAATCATGGCGCCTTCCACCGCGGCGTCGATGTCGGCGTCGTCGAACACGATGAACGGCGCGTTGCCGCCGAGTTCGAGCCCGAGCCGCTTCACGCCCACCGCGGCCTGCTGGTACAGGATCTTGCCGACGGCGGTGGAGCCGGTGAAGCCGATCACGCGCACCGCCGGATGCTCGCACAGCACCTTGCCGATCGCCGACGCCTCGCCGGTGACCACGTTGAACACGCCCTTGGGGAAGCCGGCCTTCTCCGCCAGCGCCGCCAGCGCCAGCGCCGACAGCGGCGTCTCGCCGGCGGGTTTCAGCACCACGGTGCAGCCCGCCGCCAGCGCCGGCGACACCTTGCGGGTGATCATCGAGCACGGGAAGTTCCACGGCGTGATGGCCCCGGCGACGCCGATCGGCTGCCGGATCGCCAACAGCCTGGCGTCGCCGCGCGGCGAGGGAATGGTCTCGCCATACACGCGGCGCGCCTCTTCGGCATAGAACTCCACATAGGCCGCGCCGATGTCGATCTCGCCGCGCGCTTCCGCCAGCGGCTTGCCCTGCTCCGAGGTCAGGATCAGCGCCAGGTCGTCGCGGTTGGCGACGATGAGGTCGAACCACTTGCGCAGCAGCACGGCGCGCTGCTTGGCCGTGGTCTTCGACCACGTCTTGAAGGCGCGCTCGGCGGCCTCCACCGCGGCGGTCGCCTCCCTGGCGCCGAGCCACGGCACGCTGGCGAGCACGGCGCCGGTGGCCGGATTGTCGACTGGCGTCGACGGCTGGCCGACCCATTCTCCGTCGATGAAGCAGCGATCGCGCAGCAGCGTGGCGTCGCGCAGGCGGCCCTGCAGGTCATGGGTGGAAGGCGCACGGGCGGTGGAGGATGCGGGTGTCATGGAATGGATCTCCCTGGAGCGGCGGACATTCGCGCCGCCCGCGCCGCCGTGTCAATGCGCGTGGAAGTGATCGCCGATCAAAACTGCCTGAGCGCGACGATCGGCTGGTCCAGGAGTGAACAGCACCGGGAAAACGCACCACGCAGCGCAGAAAACGCACCACCGCCTGCGCGGAGCAGATGTCAAATCCACAACGCAGCGCGCGGCCGCGCGTTCCGCGGCGATGGCGGAACGATACGGCAGCAGCACGATGCGGAGGCTCAACTACGCGTCGAGATCGGCGGTGTCGCGATCGGAGTCGGTTTGCTCGGCCTTGCCGGCAGCTGGATGCAGCGCCGACGTCAGAGCGTCGAGGATCGGCGCCAGCGTCGCCTCGGGCGCTTCGAAGATTCCCTCTGGAAAGGGATCCTCCTCAGCCGCCACCTCCGCAAGCGGCTTCGGCTTGTCAGCCCAATGCAGGGAGGTGTAGTCGAAGCCGCCCTCGATGGTCGGCTTGACGATGGCGAAATAGGGCGAGATGTCGAAATCGCGCGGCATGTACAGCGAGGAATCGCGGATGTGCAGGATCTCGCGCCGGGCCTGGCGGCTGCCGGCCTCGGTGACCTTGGGCAGGATCGGGTAGCGCACCGCGCCGAACGCCTGCGCGATCAGCGCCGAACAGATGATCTTGGTGGGATCGCCCGACCCCAGCGCGATCATGCGGCGGCGGAAGCGCTGCGGCACCGGCAGCGGGATCAGGTAGCGCAACAGGTCGAGGATGTTCTTGGTGTCGTAGCCGAAGCCGATGCGGTTGATGGCGTAGCGGCAGACCGTGACGCGGTCCTCGTAGGACAATCCGACCGGGCGGCAGATCCGGGTGTGATAGCTGAGATATTTCGACAGCGGCGCCGAGGCCACGCCCTCGCCGACATTGGCCTCGATCAGGACATGCGGCTCGCCGTCGGGCTCGGCGGCGCCGTCGACCGGCTCGACGCAGAGCGCGGCATGCGACCAGGTCGACTGGGTGAGATACTTGATGATGCTGGCGATCTGGCTGTTGCTCTCGACCAAGAGCACGTCGCCGGGCTGCAGCAAAGAGCGCAGCCGCTTTGGATCGCTGGGCGTGAACGGTTGATAGCCCGGCACCTCCTTCTGGAGGTACCCCGCGATCAGCTTGCCAACCCGGTCCAGCACGAAGCCCATGGTGGTCTCCCCACGCGGCTCATGGCGGCCGCCTCCTCGTCGCGCCCATCATGGCCAAAAGCCGTTGCGATTTAGTTCATTGCGGACGCAGCGGATTTATCATCCGTTCACCATGAGTGTTGCCGGAGCCACGCCGATACGGCAAGTTCGCGCCATGTTCCAGTTGTCGTGAACAACCTGGCCCCGTCCTGATGCGCCGGCGCCACGCCCCGGCAAAACTTCGGAAACCATGGCATGAAAATTCCGGAACGCGCGATTTCGCTGTCTCGCCGCCGTCTGCTGCAGCTGACGGCCGGGCTGACGGTGATGCGCGCGCTTCCCGCCGTCGCGGCGGTTCCGCGCGAGGTTGACATTGTCGTGATCGGCGCCGGCGCCGCCGGGCTCGCCGCCGCCCGCCGCATCGCTGCGGCCAACCGCAAGGTGGTGGTGGTCGAGGCGACCGGATCGATCGGCGGCCGCTGCCAGACCGATGCGACGAGCTTCGCCGTTCCGTTCGATCGCGGCGCGCGCTGGCTCTACAACCCGGACGCCAATCCGCTGGTCAAGCTGGCGCATGGCGCCCAGGTCGATCTCGCCACCACGCCCCAGGGCCAGAAGATCCGGATCGGGCGGCGCAACGCGCGGGCCGGCGAGGCCGAGGACTTCCTGGCCACGCTGGTGCGCGCCAATCGCGCCATCGACGAGGGCGCCCGCCGCGGCGACTTCGCCTGCGCCGCGGCGCTGCCCAAGGACCTGCGCGAGTGGGCCGGGACGACCGAATTCCTGCTCGGCGCCTACGGCTCCGGCAAGGACCTCAAGGACCTGTCGGTGGTCGACCTGTCCCGCGCCCAGCGCCGCGACGCCGCCGCCTCGCCCCGCGCCGGCCTTGGCGCGCTGCTCGCCAGGCTCGGCGACGGGCTGCCCATCGTGCTCTCGACGCCGGTGACGCGGATCGTCTGGAACAGCCGCGAGGTCAGCGTCGAGACGGCGGCGGGCACGATCGCGGCCCGCGCGGCGATCGTCACGGTGTCCACCAACGTCTTGAGCTCCGGCATGATCAAGTTCGCGCCGGAGCTGCCCAAGCGCCAGCTCGACGCTGCCGCCCAGCTCAGCCTCGGCAGCTACGATCACATCGCGCTCGACCTGCCCGGCAATCCGCTCGGGTTGTCGCGCGACGACGTCTTCATCGAGCAGAGCAGCGACACCCGCACCGCGCTGTTGTGTGCCAACATCGCCGGCTCGTCGCTGTGCACGGTGGATGTCGGCGGCGGCTTCGGCCGCGATCTCTCGGCGCAGGGCGAGGCCGCCATGATCGCGTTTGCCATCGAATGGCTGACCCGGCTGTTCGGCAGCGATATCGCCGCCGCGGTGAAGCGCTCCACCGCGACGCGCTGGAACGCCGCGCCTTATGCGCTCGGCGCCATGTCGGCGGCGGCGCCGGGCGGACAGGCCGGCCGGCGCGCGCTGGCCGAACCGCTGGGCACGCTGTTTCTCGCCGGCGAAGCCATCCACGACACCGATTTCGGCACCGTCGCGGGCGCCTGGGAAAGCGGCGAACGCGCCGCCGATGCGGCGCTGAAGAAGCTCGGCCCGGCGGCGAAGGAAGCCGAGCCGGCGCGACCGGCGCGCAGCGAACGGCGCCCGCGCCCCAAGCCGCGCCCGGCGCCGCAGGAGTCTTCGTTTTTCGGGCCGCGGGGGTGAGGGGGAAATTGACGGTTTTGTTCTGACTCGTCATGCCCGCACTTGTTGCGGGCATCCACGTCTTCACGGTATTTCAGCAAGCAAGACGTGGATGGCCGGGAGACCTTAGTCCTAGCGATCCGTCAGAGACGGATCGCGCTGCCCGGCCACGACGGAGAAATACGACGCCCTCACCCCTTCATCGCCGCGGCAATCCGCGCCACCAGCGCCGCGGCGACTTCTTCCTTGGTCATCACCGGCCAGGAATCCACCGCGTCGGAATCCCGCGTCAGCAGATGCACGGTGTTGCGGTCGCCGCCCATCACGCCGGTCGACGGCGACACGTCGTTGGCCACCAGCCAGTCGCAGCCCTTGCGCTTCAATTTGGCGCGGGCGTGGTCGATGAGATGCTCGGTCTCGGCGGCAAAGCCGATCACCAGCCGCGGGCGACTGTCCCGGCGCCTGGCAATGGTCGCCAGGATGTCCGGATTCTCGGCGAAGGCCAGCACCGGCGGGCCGCCCGCGGTCTTCTTCAATTTCTGCTCGCCGGCGTGGGCGACGCGCCAGTCGGCGACCGCCGCGGCGAAGATCGCGACATCGGCCGGCAGCTGCGCCTCCACCGCCGCAAGCATTTCGCGCGCCGATTCGACGCGCGTCACCGCGACGCCCGCCGGATCGGCCAGCGCGACCGGCCCCGAGATCAGCGTCACCGTGGCACCGGCCGCGGCGGCGGCCGCGGCGATGGCATAGCCCTGCTTGCCCGACGAGCGGTTGGCGATGTAGCGCACCGGATCGATCGGCTCGTGGGTGGGACCCGCGGTGATGAGAATGCGCTTGCCGGCCAGCGGTCCCGGTGCCGGCGGCGCCAGCAGCGCCAGCGCCGCGGCGACGATCTCCATCGGCTCGGCCATGCGCCCGGTGCCGGCTTCGCCGGCTTCCGCCATCTCGCCGCGGTTGGGCCCGACCAGATGACGGCGGTCGGCGACAAGGCGCGCGACGTTGCGCCGGGTCGCGGCATTGGCCCACATCGCGGGATTCATGGCGGGCGCCAGCAGGATCGGCCGGGTGGCCGCGAGCAGCGTGGCGCTGGCGAGATCGTCGGCGAGCCCATGGGCCATCTTCGCCATCAGGTCGGCGGTGGCGGGCGCGACGATCAGCAGATCGCAGTCGCGGGCGAGCCGGATATGGCCGGCGTCGAACTCGCTGCGCGGGTCGAACAGGTCGGTGAAGCACGGCTCATGCGCCAGCGCGCTGACGCTGAGCGGGGTAATGAACTCGTGGCCGGCGCGGGTCAGGATGCAGCGCACCGCGACGCCGCGTTCCTTCAGCCGCCGGATCAGGTCGAGCGCCTTGTAGGCGGCGATGCCGCCGCCGATGACGAGGGTGACGCGCGCGACGGCGGCGCTGCCGTGCGTGGGCGCTGGCGCCGTCGGCACCGCGGCCTTGGCCGCGGCGTGTTGCGCCAACGCCGCGATCGCTGCGAGGTGGTCGGCTTCGTCGCCGGAGGCGACCGCGTCGCGCAGGATGCTGCGGACTTCGTCCTCCACCGAGCGGCCGTGGCGCGCCGCGCGCAGCCGCAGCTCGGCCTTCAGCGCCTCTTCGAGCTTGCGAACGGTCAGGCTGGCCATGGGGACGACTCCGAGACGCTGCGTCGCCGGTTCTCTCCGTCATGGCCGGGCAGCGCGATCCGTCT
>JBKQQE010000093.1:0-4825 GCA_052326245.1 Xanthobacteraceae bacterium
TCACGCCCCCCTTCTGCATGGATGCAAAGCCGCGCGCTCGGCCGCCGGCCCGGACTGCCCGTAGCCGGAGATCGAGCAATAGATCAGCCGCGGGTTGATGGCGCGCAGCGCCTCGTAGCCGAGCCCCAGGCGCTCCATCACCCCCGGACGGAAATTCTCGACGACGATGTCGGTTTGCGCGACCAGCCGGTGAATGAGCGCGATCGCATCGCGACATTTCAGGTCGAGCGCGAGACTTTGCTTGCCGGCGTTGAGCTGGCCGAAATAGGCGCTATGGCCCTCGCGCAACGGGGCACGCAGCCGCATGTCGTCGCCTTCCGGCGGCTCGATCTTGATGACCTCGGCGCCGACGTCCGCCAGCAATCGCGCGCAATACGGGCCTGCCAGCATGATCGAGAAATCGAGCACCCGCACGCCCTCCAGCGGCGCCGTCCTGGTCTCCGGTTGCTGCATCCGATTTACTCCTATCTGGGCAGCCCGAGCCCGCGCTGGGCGATCAGGCTGCGCTGGATTTCGTTGGTTCCGATGCTGATGACCCACATCAGGGAATGGCGCAGGTTCTGCTCGAACCGGCCGTTGTCGAGCGCACCCGGCATCTGCTCCGACAGCGCCGCGCGCATGCCGAGAATATCGAGCGCGGCTTCGCCGAAGCGCTCCATCAGTTCGCCCGAGAACACCTTGCTGATCGCGCCATGCTCCGGCGGGGTGATTCCGTCCACCGCGAGCTCCGCGCAATGCATCATCAGCTGGCGGCCGACCTCGATTTCGGAAGCCAACGTCGCCATCCTGTCGCGGACGAGCGCATCATTGCTGAGTGCCGGCCCGGCGCCGTCGTCCGCCAAAACGTGCCGGCGCAGCTGCTCGAAGGCGTGGGCGACCTTCAGGACGATGCCGCCGCCGACCAGCCCGCGCTCGAAGGCGAGCGCGCCCGTCAATACTTTCCATCCGCCATTGACCTCGCCGACCAGGTTCTCCAGCGGGATGCGGACATTGTCATAGAAGATGTTGGCGAAGGTTCCGTCATACATCGTGGTCGCGGGCCGGACGGTGATGCCCGGCGCATTCATGGGAACGATGAACATGCTGATCCCGGCATGCGGCGGCTTCGCCTGCGGGTCCGTTCGCGCGGCGAGGAACATGTATTTGCCCCACCAGGTCGTGGTCCAGATCTTCTGGCCGTCGATCACCCAGCTATCGCCGTCGCGCACCGCGCTGGTGCGCATGGCCGCCAGGTCGGAGCCGGCCTGGGGCTCGCTGTAGCCCATGCCGTGCATGGCCTCGCCGCGCAGAATCTCCGGCAGGTATTTGCGCTGCTGCTCCGGCGTGCCGAACATCATCAGCGCGTTGGCCTGGATCGCAGCGCCGATGCGCGGCGCTTCAGCGCGCTCCATGGTCTCCATGAAGGCGATCTGCTCCAGTGGGGAACGGGCCTGGCCGTCGAACTTTTCTGGCCATCCGAGCCCGATCCAGCCCGTTCCGCCGATGTCGCGCGCGAATTCCGGATCGAACTCGCGTTTGGAGAAGGGCCTTGCAGCGAAGGCGGCCTTGCGCTCGCCCGACCAGTTTTGCTCCAGCCAGGCCTGCACTTTTTCGCGCAGCACGTTGCCTGCGGGACCAAGATCATGTTGCGGCAGGCCTTCGCCGCCGCGATCGAACAGATACGAGGCGATATGGCGCCGCGCATGCGCCGCGCCGCCCAGGGCCATGGTATCGAGATGCACGCGCTTGAAATGCCGCGGCGCCTCGTGTTCCTCGGCATAGCCGATGGCGCCGAAGACGTGCTGGGTTTCCAGCGAAACCCGCCGCAATGCCTCGCCCGCGAAGCAGGCGGCCGCATTGGCGAAATAGCGCCAGTGCCGGTCGCCGCGATCGTGCAGATGCGCCGCATGGTCGAGCGTGAGCCGCACGCCCTCGAGCGCGATCAAGCCGTTGGCGAGCTTGTGCTGGACCGCCTGGAACCTGCCGATCGGCTGCCCGAACTGCTGACGTTCCTTGGCATAGTCGACCACGAGCTCGAAGGCGCGCCGGGCCGCACCATGGGCGCGGCCCATCAGGGCCAGCTTTGCCTGCAACAGCAGGTCGTCGACCACGGGGCGTTGCAGCCTCACCAGGTTCGCAGGCGCCGAATTCAATCGAACTTTGTACAACCCCCAGGCGCCCATGGCGCGGGTCGGTTCGAGGTCGACGCCGGGGGCGCCCAGCTCGATGACCGCCAGCGCCGACGGTTCGACAGCAACGAGCAGATGCGTGCAACTCCCCGCAGCCTCGACGAAGCGGAGCAAGCCGCTCGCTCGCCCGTCTTCCACTCGGATCGCCCCTGCGTTGCGGTCGGGGTCGAAAGCCCCGAAGGCAAACGCGGCAACGGCCTCTCCTTGATGCAGCTTCCGGCGAAGCCCGACGGCCGCTTCGGCGTCGCAGCCCGAAAGCGCCAGGTTGGCGAGCGCGGTCGACCACATCGGCGCCGGGCATGCGGCGCGGCCCAGCTCGGCCATCACGACCAGGATCTCGCGCAGGCCTCCCTCGCTGAAGTCGCAGCCCAGCGAAGCGACGCCCTGTCCCACCAGCCTGGCCCAGGTCGCCGCAACGACTTCCGGCAGGGCCTCCGACGCCGCCGCGGCGGCGGTCCAGTGCCCGGCGAGAAAGCCGCGCAGGGAATTGCGGAGCATCTCCCTGATTTCATCATTCGGGAGCTGAACAGACTCCATGGCAGACGCTATCGCTGGCCGAATTTCGGCTTGCGCTTCTCCTTGAAGGAAAGCGTCGCTTCCTTGTGGTCGGCGGTTTCGAAGGTCACCTGTTCGAGCGCCATCGACGCTTCAAGCAGCATGTTCACCCGATCCTTGACGATCTGGTTGATCGACAGCTTGGTCCAGCGAATGGCCCAGGTCGGACCGTTGGCGAGTTCCAGCGCGATCTCGCGCGCCTTCGACAGCACGTCCGCGCGCGGGACCACGTGGTTGACCAGCCCGATCCGTTCGGCCTCGTGGCCTTTCAGCAACGTGCCGCGCATCAGGAACTCCTTGGCCTTGTTGATGCCGACCAAGAGCGGCCAGATCACGGTGCCGCCGTCGCCCGCGACGAGGCCGACGCGCGAGACATGGGTGTCGCCGATGCGGGCATCCTCGGCCATCACGGTGATGTCGCAGAGCAAGGCGTGGGTCGCCGCAAGCCCGATGGCGTCGCCATTGATGGCGGCGATGATCGGCTTGTCGAGTTCGAGCTGGCGCGTGACGGCGCGCCGGCTGATCATCGGATCATGCACTTCGCCCTCCTCGAGCACGTCACCGCCAGGCCGCTCCGACATCGCCTTGACGTCGCCACCGACGCTGAAGAAGTCGCCGGCGCCGGTCAGCACGACCACGTTCACGGCGTGATCGTCGGCGAGATCGTCCCAGATCGACCGCAGCTCCCGGATCAGCTTCTGGTTGATCGCATTTCGCGCCTGCGGCCGGTTGAGGGTGACGGTGGCCACCTTGTCGGCGACCTCGACCTTCATGCATTCGTATTTGGCGTATATCGACATGCTTTCCTTCCTCATGTTTTCTTGATGCGACGCCGGCCCTGCCGGCGCGCCGATGGAACGCTCAGCGGCGCATGCCGGGCTGGACCTCCGCCAGCGCGACATGAAGCGACATGGAGCCCGGGTCCTGCTCCAGGATCCGCTGAACCGACTCCAGATGCACCTGCATCAGCCGTGTCGCCGCGGAAACGTCCCGCGCGCGCAGCGCCGACAGGAACTGCCGCCGCTTTTCGACCAGCCGCGGCGTCGCGGCGCCGCTTGACGCGACCTTTGCGTAGACGAAACGCATGTGGATCTCGGTGACCGAATCCATGATCATGCCGATCACCTTGTTCCCGGTCGCCATCGCCAGCAGCTTGTAGAACTCGCGCGAGCACTCGACCCGATCGAGCAGGCGGCCTTCCCGCGTCGCCGCGTCGGTGCGCGCGATATTCGCCTCCAGCGCCTCGAAATCCTTTTGCCGGGCGTTCACGCAGGCCAGCCGGACGACAAGGCCGAGCACGTGGATTCGCGCCTCCGACAGCTCCCGCACCGAGATGGTGCCGAGACTCAACATGTCCCGCATCACGTCGTGCATGCGGCCGGTGTCACCCTGCTGGATGAACGCGCCGCCCTTGACGCCTTTCTGCAGCCGCAGCACGCCCGCCATCTCGAGGCTGCGCAGCGCCTCGCGCAGCACGTTGCGGCTGACGCCGAGCTGCTGCGCCAGGTCGCGCTCGGGCGGCAGCTTGTCGCCCGGCTTCAGCACGCCGAGCGCCAGCTGCTCGCGGATCCGCTCGCAGATTTCCTCGAACGCGCGCCGGGTGTGAATCGGCCGGAACTGCGGCGGCGCCGCTGCGGCAACCGCGCGGTGATCGACGGCGCGATCACGCCGGTTTGGGGCGAGCGACCGGGAGCGGGCCGGCGGGCGGGGGCTTGACTTCGTCGTCATGAGAATGATTACTAAATGGATCACCCATTAAATGGAAGCACTTTTTTTGCTTCCGGGACAGGATCGGGACCGGTTCATGAGCTTCACCGAAGAGCAACTGGCGTTTCGCGACACCGTCCGAAAGATGGCGGCAAGGCATGTGGCGCCGATCGCCGCCGTGATCGACGAGACCGATCGCTTCCCGCTGGAGATCGTCAAGCTGTTCGGCGAGATGGGGCTGATGCAGCTCTGGGTGCCCGAACAATATGGCGGCCCGAACGGCAACCTGACGATGGTGTGCATCGCCCGCGAGGAGATCGCCAAGGTCTCGGCTGCCTGCGCCTCGATCGCCGGCCTCAACTCCATGTTCATCATGCCGCTGCTTCACTTCGGCT